>JBDNFD010000078.1:0-9858 GCA_041689995.1 Flavobacteriaceae bacterium
ACCTTATTGAATTTCCCTTTTATTTCTTGAATTTTAGCAATATCTTCGTGTTGTAGCATGTTTTGTACTTTGTGTTTAGTAACTTAAAGATACAACAAAACCAAGGGTTTACCTTGGTTTTCATGCTATATATTGCCGTTTAAACCCTGTAAATAATGGGTGCGAAACTTGAGTAATGTAATTAAAAGACCAACTATTGAAATACCTATGTTCTAAATGAATTGTGAATTAGTCATACAAGAATACTTAAAATGGATTAAGGACAACACACTCGTTAAACGAATCGAGGGAAACGATATTTGCGCTATTTCAACTCCATTTCTTGACCGACACAATGATCATTTAAATATCTATCTTGTCAAAAACGGAGATAACTTTGTTTTAACCGATAATGGATATACCATAGCAGATTTTCGGATGTCTGGAATGGAAATAAACACTCCCAAGAGAGAAAATATTCTCAAGACTTCTTTAAATGGATTTGGAGTTAACATTAATCAAAACGACGAATTATTCGTTCCGGCAAACAAAAATAATTTAGGGCAAAAAAAACATTATCTGATACAAGCTATTTTAGCCGTAAATGATATGTTTAATTTATCTCAAGAAACTGTTACTTCACTTTTTAAAGAAGATGTAGAATTATTTTTGAGGAGTAACGATATCTATTTTTCTAAAGACATTAAACTAACAGGTAAAAGTGGATTTGATCATAACATAGATTTTTTAATACCCCAAACCCGCACCAAGCCTGAAAGACTTATAAAGACAGTTAACTCTCCTAAAAAGAATAGTATTTTAAATGCTATTATGGCCTTTAATGACATACCGCAGACGAGGGATACTAAGACTTCAAATTATGTTATTTATAACGACTTTGAAAAAGATGTGTCAACTGATATTATTAATGCTTTGGATAACTATAAGGTGCATCATATACCTTGGACACATAAAGAAAAAAGAGTGTCTGAGTTTTCTATGAATTAAAATATATAGTTATTCAACAAGCCATATCCCTTTTTTGAGCATAATTCTTATTTGACGGTTATTTGATAGAAAGTGTTAACAACTGGGACAAGGTGTTGATAAGTAGGGCTTTCTTATTTGATGGTTATTTGATTTACTGCGTATAAATTAAAAAATGATGAATAGAACAGAATTCAAATTTAGAGCGGATAAGTGAAAAGCAACGAGATACAGATGCACTTTATATGTTTAAAAAACAGTAATTAGTAATTAAGCAACACATAAAAGAAGCTTGTGATTCCTTGTTTTATAGGGGTTTCGAGAGGTTAACCAACAGTCATCAACAAATAAGCAACATTGTAAACAATTTATTAGTGTGATTCTGATATGAACGAAGCCCAAACCAAACACGATTTAATTACCCCCGCTTTGCAAAAAGCTGGTTGGGGCATTGTTGAAGGATCGCGCTTGCGGTTGGAATTCCCCATTACCAAAGGGCGTTTAATCGGCCATGGAAAACGTGCCACACCCATTTTTGCAGATTATGTTTTAGAATATAAAAACCGACGCATTGGCGTTGTAGAAGCCAAAAAGCGAGATCTATATTATACAGATGGTCTGGGCCAGGCCAAAAATTATGCAGAACGACTAAACATTAGATACACCTATGCTACCAACGGCCTAAGAATCTACGGTGCAGATATAGACGAAACCACTTTTGACCTCAGCGTAAAAAACGCAAACACCCCAGAAGAAGCACCGTTAAGAAGCCCAGAAGATATTTTGGAAGAAATGGAGCGTTTGGATTTGGAGACTAGTTCTATTTTGGAATCTATTAAGGAGCTGATATGAGCGTGGAAAAACAAAAAAACCAACCGGTCGCAAATTGTGACCGGTTCAAAAGCCTAAAACATTCACGTAACAATCGGTTATGTTTACAAAGTTGAAAACTGATTCTGGAAGCGTTTTTAAATTTATAAAAGAGTAGCTATGAAGGAGAAAAAGGAAATAACTCCTATTTTAATAGAAAATAGAATTTTCACTTTTAGAGGAGAACAGCTAATGATAGATACGGATTTGGCTGAAATGTATCAGGTGGAAACTAAAGTTCTCAACCAGAGCATTAAAAGAAATATTGAGCGTTTTCCAGAAGCTTTTAGATTTCAATTGTCTAACAATGAAAAAACCGAACTGGTCACAATTTGTGGCCGGTTTGAAAATCTAAAGCATTCTTCAGTAAATCCTCACGCTTTTACAGAACAAGGCATAGCCATGCTTTCTGCGGTATTGCGTAGTGAAATCGCTGTAAAAGTAAGCATAGCCATTATGAATGCTTTTGTACATATGCGCAAAACTATTGGCAATCATCAACAATTGTTACAATTGTCTCAGGATTTTACTTCGCATAGATTAGAAACCAACAAAAAATTTGAGGAAGTATTTAAAGCTTTAGAAGCCCCAACACTAAAAAACAAACAAGGTATTTTCTTTGATGGACAAACGTATGATGCTTACGATTTTGTAAATGGACTAATTAAAAAAGCAGAAACTTCTATTATAATAATTGACAATTACATAGACGATAGTGTAATTACACAACTAACCAAAAAGAATAAAAATGTACAGGTTTTTGTTTTGGCTAAAACCATAAGTAAAACTTTGCAACTTGATATTGATAAAGCAAATGCCCAATATCCAAGTTTTAAAGCAATACCTTTTGCCAAGGCTCACGATCGTTTTTTAATTTTAGACCAAAAAGAAGTGTACCACATTGGTGCCTCACTAAAAGACTTGGGTAAAAAATGGTTTGCATTTTCAAAAATGGAAACCGATTCTGTAAGCGTTTTAAAATCTATAGAAGAGTTGATATGAATTTAAAAACCATTTTTTTAAGATCAGCTGATTTTCGAGAGTCCTTCTAAAATAAACTCCCACTTAAAAAGCTCAAAAGATGAGGTTTTAGGTTTTTTAAAATAATCCATAAGTCTTTTCTTTTGAGCTTTATTCTTTTTAACAACTAATGAGTAGAGGTAGTCATTTATATCCCCTTCAAATATTTCTGCCTCAGTTCGTTTTATAATCCCACCACCTATTCTTTTCTGATAAATTCTTTCCATAAGAGAGATGTTTTCAGGGATTTTTACTCCCGTAATTCCAGCAAGTGAAATAATTAAATGTTGCACTTTCTTGTTCTTTAAATTTTCATACTCTGCAACTAATACATTTTGGATATCTACCAGCAACTCTTTATCTGCTATTGCAGTATTAAAAATACTATAATCAGAATTAGAATATTGGTAGATTCCATCACGACAAGTAATTGGAGCTTCAAATCCAAGGATATCACTACGAAGTACCCTAATATCATTCCGAATAGTTCTTTCTGATACACTTGTTTTCTCACCCATTTTATTGCTAATGGCCTCAGAGCATTTTTGAATGAGATGATTTATATCGCAAGAAATAAATTGATTTCTTAAACAGGAATCTATTGTTTTATAGCGGACAAAAGCATTAAGATTTACAGGCATAATTTTATTCTATTGCAGATAGGCTGCAATTTAGCAATATATATTTGTTCCAATAAATTAATTGAAATGGGAAATCCCGTAAGGAATTGATGATTTAGGGATTTAAATTTGTAGAGGGAGCAACTAAAAATCAAATAATTCCAAATGGTTAATTTTTAAAACTCTAGCAATGGCATTTACATTACCTATAGAAGTATTGATTATTCCTCGCTCTATTCTACTGATTTGTGATATTTCGATATCGAGGTCATTGGCAAGTTGCTCTTGGGTGAATCCTTTCTGCTTGCGCAGTTTTTTAAGGTTTTGCCCAAAGGCAATTATAAATTTTTGTTCGGTAAAATTTTTCACGAGGTAAACTTCGTAGAGATGTTTTAACATTTTATAGGCATATTTGCCTATATTTAAAATTTAAAGTAAGTCAATAATGAAGATTAAGGCAGCACTTCTTGTTTCTATCCTGCTCATTTCTTGTCAAAACGGGAAGAATACAAACCATAATTTGGATGCACAGGTATCTACGAAAAAACAAGGTGATAAACAATTTTTTCAAGATTATTTTTTCAAAATAGATTGTCCTTGTAGGCTAAAAAAGGAATATAAAAATTCAAAGATTAGTTATAAGGTTTATCGCTGTAGTTCTACTGATAGTGAAACAATATATTCTTTTTCTATTACAGATTTAAAAGAGAAATTAAATGAATATAAAGATAATACAGCAAAAGAAGATTTTAAAAAGAGTGCTTTAAAAGATTACGAATCTGAACTGAAATCTAATAATATCAACTATACAAAGCCTTACATATATGGTTTCAAAGGTTTGGAATATTTAATTCCAAAGGGTGAAATTTACAACAAGCAAGCTGTTTTTATCAGTAATGGATTTGTATATACGTTTAATGTGACTAGTGGCAAAAAGAAAATAGACAGCCTTTTTTCAAAATATATCAACTCATTTGAACTTTATCATAAAAGTCAAAAATACGGTTATTCTATTCAAATCCCCGAAGGATATAATCGACAAAAAATAATTGGTGCAAATGTCGATTTGAAATATGTAAATAAACACGGAGGGTCAGTTATTATGGTAGTTAAAAAAGCACCTAATGCTAAAGCACCAACAATTGAAGATTTACTTTTATTACCAGATAGTTTCTGGTTAAAAAGATTTCCCTATCCTGAAATGAAAATTATTAAAAAAGGTAAAGTGTTCGTGGACAACACAAATGGCTTTTTCTTCACCTATATAGCAAAGGGTTCTGATCAAAAAATATTTTATTTTTATCATAACTATATTTTTTTAAAAAACGGCTACATATATACGTTGACAACTAGTTGTCAAAAAAGTCAAGTTTCTGATATGCGTCCATTATTTTTCAAGGTCTCTCATTCTTTAAAATTCCCGGATTGATTACTGATTGATAAATAGTTATGATTATAAAAATAAAAATATAATGTGGTATAAAATTATTGATTTGGTTGATTGGTTTGGTGAAATGAATGAAAGAGCCAAGGTCATTCGAAATTTCAACAAAGCCGCCAAATATGCTTTTGTCAGCGGGCAGGCCTTAACACTTTTAAAGGCCAAAATAACCAATGGTGATAGTCGCTACAAACATTCTTTTTCAAAATGGATGGGTGGCGGTTTTCGTGTGAAAGTGCTTTCTGGCAGACCTCTTAAAAGAAATGAACTTATAGAATTTGCGCATATAGTTTTGGATAACGAAGAGCTGGTTCGCAATTTAGTGACTCTGGGCTGGGATACCTTAGAAGTTCATGATAATGAAGGTTTTAAAGGCGTGAAATATCCCTTGAAAGAACATATGAATATTGGTGGGTATTTAAATTAATTAAATTATGGCAACTACATTACAGATATTACAAGATACGCTTCAAAATCAGTCCTCAACCGAGAAAATTAACTCGGCCGTTGAAAAGACAGAACATTTTAACTGGTGGTCACTTCTTGCCATTATTGAACTCGTTATCATTTTAACTTTGATTTACAAAAATCAGAAGATTAAAAACAAAGTAAATATAAAAGAGGAGTTTGGTAATATAAAAAAAGGAAGTTCATCAGATATGGATATGGATAACCTTGTAAAAAGTATGCACGGTTCTAGAGAGCTATATAAAAAATTGAGTAGGAAATGCCACCCAGATAGGTTTCAAGATGAAATGCTAAAAGATAAAGCTGATAAGATTTTTCAAGACATTTCCCGGTATAAACGAAATCACGCAAAATTAACTCAACTTCAAAAACAAGCTGAGAAGGAATTGGATATTAAATTTTAACCTAAATAAATCAACTATTATGAACGATTCAGGAGGAGCAATTTTCACGATTGTATTATTGGTAATAAGAATAATCATCACGGTTTATTGTGTCAACAAAGCCGGTGACTTAAACAGGAGCAAAGGTGGTTGGGGTATTTTCGGCTTTTTACTTCCGATTGTTGCCCTAATTTGGATTCAGTTTATGAAACCGAAAATGATTTGGGAAGACCAGAGTGAAGCAAAATCCCAAACAGGAATGAGTGATTCGGACAATACTGGCTGTATAGCCATAATTCTATATGGCGGAACGATTGCCCTTTCAATTGTTTCTGGTGTTTTGGCTTGGAACTGGGTTGAACCGGAAAGCTTTTTTGGCGCAATTGGGTTCATCATTCTCTGGGGGATTTTAAGTACAATAGGACATTATATTGCCATGGGTATCGTTGCTCTTTTTGGCGGAATGAATTGAAACAAATAGTTGACTTAAAATTTTTTGGAAACCAAAACCTAATGTATCCGTATACAAAACTTGAAATGAAAATTTAAAGAATAAGTTTTCTTTTGTTCATTTGGAATTGATTGTTCTTGGACTTTGAAAAATATACTAAACCATAAATTATGAAAAAAACATGCTTACTCCTATTTTTTGCTTTGGTATTCTCCAATGCAAATAGCCAATGTGAAAATTTAATATTTAATAACAAAACATATCCTGGAATTTGTATTTCAAATGCGATTAAATGGTTTAATATGTCAAGACAGGAATGGTCAAGTAAAATGGAAACATATGACTTTTCTGATTCTGGGTATAGCGATGGGGCACCTTTTTATTCTTCAGGTGTGGACCTGAATGACGACGGAATATTATATGCTATTACCAAAGATTTTGGTCTTCTAACAATAGAAAACTCTCCATTAAATGAATTTAAAATAAATATCTTTAAAAAAATAGTTGTCGAGCTTGAACCATATTTTATTGAAAGAAAAGGAAATATGGCTCTTTTCCGTTTTAAATATTCTGGGGATATTTATCAATTTGGATTAAGCCAAAGTTCAGATTGGGACATGTTATTTATTGGGAAACTATAAAAAAGATTACAGAGTCACATAAAATTACATTTGTAAAAAACACCTAACCATTTCAAAATTGAAAAAATTAGTAATAAACACAGAAAGCCGAAAACTAATTTAGAGTAGGCAATAATTTAAATTTGTACTTATGAAACGATTTATTTTACTCTTGGCACTTGCACTAGCAACAACAGTCTTCAGTCGGGTCACCTATTCAAAAGACACCTTCGGGAATACCGTGAAGAGAGACCAATATGGTAATACGATTTCAACCTATTCCAAAGAGGCTTTTGGGAACACCGTTCTAAGGGATGAGTATAGCAATGCCGAGGCAACCTATTCCATACAGTACAAAGAGATGAATATGGTAATACGCAAGTAACGTACTCTGAGGGTGCTTTCCGGGAATACCGTAAAAAGAGATCAATATGGAAACACAATCGGCACGTACTCAAAAGATACCTTTAGCAATACAATTTATACGCCGAATAATTAACCTAAATAAAACCCATGAAACTACACCCAGAAACCAAAAAAGAAAAACGACAAGCGATGTCCGTTGCAGATTTGCAAAACGCTGTTATCTACACTTTTATCCATTACGATACGAGTTATTTAGAGCCGTTGGATCCAGATGCAATTTATTCCTATAATTACAAGGATGAATTCATTGCAGAGTTAGAACGGAAAATTGATAAGTTAAAGAAGGATTACCCTGAAGGGCTTTATGCCAGAGAATCAGTGTGTATGTTTTGTTACCCAGGATCAAATGCTTTCAGCTTTTATTCAAAGAGTACTGACAAATATGTGATGCGTTACGTGATCGCCGAAGAGGAGGATATGTATAGAGTACAACCTTGTGGTAACGATCCTATTCCAGATGGCAAAAATGGAATGCCTTTTTGAAAAATTAACATTATGAAAGTAATACTCACTTTTCTTATACTAACTATTGGATTTACCGCAAGTGCTCAAGACTTCAGTGGTGATTACACCAGTGATTACACCACATTTAAAGACGAACAAAACTCCGACAATAATTTTCAAGAAACTACGACATTCAATATTGCGATAATTTTTGGAGACAAAACAACGGCTATGTGGCCATTCAGGACCCACGCATTCCAAAAAAAATATTGATATATAAAGTGGAGCAATTTCTTGATAAAATTGAACGAAATGGAGCCGTCTATAATATTTATCAAACTGTTTCCCAACACACCCTAGATCCAATTCAAACCAAAGTAGTCTTATACAAGAATAAAAAAGGAGAATTGAATTTGATGGTTTCGGATGATGAAAGTAGTCAGGTTTTTCATAGAATCAAAAAATAATTAATTCTAATTATACTAAAAAATGAAAAAATAAGTCTTTTTCTAATAGTTCAGTTAACGACAATTACATTTGTCTTTGGCCAGTGCAATACTCAGATAACCCAGAACAAATATTTAGATGCCATTTGATTCCCAAAAAGAATAACCCGTCAATTCTTTCAACCCCCAAACAGCCAACGATAAACATCGTTTCCATTTGCGTACAAGACCAGAGCGATCAAAATGAAAAACCCGACTATTTGTGCATATTCCATGACTTTTTCATTGGGTTTGCGTCCGGAGATCATTTCATAAAGTAGGAACATGACATGGCCGCCATCGAGTGCGGGGATCGGCAAAATGTTCATAAACGCAAGTATTATGGAAATAAATGCCGTCGTTCCCCAAAATTGTTGCCAATTCCAGACATCAGGGAAAAGTCCACCGATAGCTCCGAAGCCGCCCAATTGAGTAGCTCCTTTCGCCGTAAAAACATAACTGAATTGTGCGATATAATCATGTAAAGTCCAATAGCCCAATTCTACTCCTTTTTCGATGCTTCCCAGAAATCCGTAGTTTACTTTTTCGATTTGAAAAGGCCTATTCGTAGAAACTCCAATGATACCTTCTTCCGTGGGCGTCAATTCCGCCATTTTTCGCTCATTCCCGCGGAAATATTCAATGCTTATCGGTTTGCCAACATTTTCTGTGATTTGCTGCTCAAATTCATGCCAATAGACAACCTTGTTCCCATTCACGCCAACGATACTGTCCTTTTTTTGTAAACCTGCTTTCGCCGCAGGATGATCAGCAAGCACACTGTCCACAACCGGATAGGTTATCGTGGTGAAAGGCGACATCATTCCCTCTTGCCACATATAAGAACCAATTTCTTCGGGAACGGCAAAGGTTTCTTTTTTCCCATTTTGATGAACTACCGTTATGCTTTGAATATCACGAACAAATAATTGACGGTTGATATCCAGTGGATTTTCAAAATTTTCGCCGTTCACTTTTAAAATCCGATCGCCATCCTGAAATCCGAGTTCTTCAAAATAAGGTGCCACCTCAAAACCCAAGGGCATACTTTCAATTTTGTTTCCGCCCCAAACAAAAACGATCATGATGAAAATTGCCACTCCCACAATAATATTCACTGTCACACCTCCAAGCATAATAATTAGACGTTGCCAAGTGGGTTTGCTCCGAAATTCCCATGGTTGTGGCGGTTGGGCCATTTGCTCTTTATCCATGCTTTCATCGATCATCCCGGAAATTTTCACATAACCACCCAAAGGCAACCACCCGATTCCATATACCGTTTCACCAATTTGCTTTTTGAAAAGGGAAAATTTCACATCAAAGAACAAGTAGAATTTTTCGACCCGCGTTTTGAATATTTTTGCTGGAATAAAATGTCCGAATTCATGCAGGATAATAAGCAGGGATAAACTCAAAAGTAATTGTATCGCCTTTATAAAAAATGGATCCATAGGTTTCTATCGTAAATTCCGGCAAAAATAGGCTTTTACGCCCTCTTAAAAAAGTTTTATCATTCCTTGCCCAGGGCAAACGCATTAAAAAACGAATATTTTTTTCTAAAATTGATTGAAAAAAAAATTGAAGGAATCCACTTAATTTATTAGATTATCTTGCGCGAAATTTGTATATTATACTGATAATCAATATATTATACAAATGAA
>JBDNFD010000079.1:0-2001 GCA_041689995.1 Flavobacteriaceae bacterium
CTTTGTGAAGTAGCATATTTGTATTTTTTTGTTGGTACTATAAAAATACAGTAAAACCAGGCGTTAAGCAAGGTTTGTATGCTGCTATTTTTGTTTTTATCCCTTTGCAAAATCAATGTTTTCGGGATGCGAAACTTGAGTTAATAAAAGAACTCATAATAAATTTGGGTCCTTTTTCTTTATAGAAATCTGTCGTTCCCTTTGCGGTGCTGCAAAGTGGCTTTGGATTACTTTTTTACCGCTCTGAATCTTTGGAAGGTTGTGGATTTGCTTTGATGTTTTTTTATAACGAACCTAATGAAAATGCCGGTTCTTTGTAACACAAAAAAAAAACACGAAAATACATCGGGTTTTAATATTTTTCCTATCTTCACGCTTTAAAACCAAAAATAAAGTCCTCATGAAAAAAATTATCTTGCTGTGTTTGCTGTTTGGTGTCTTAATTGGTATGCAAACACAAGCACAAGTTCTGAACCAACCCGCGGGTTGGCCCAACACGGATTGGACGGTTACCGGGAGTTACGACACCGATCCTCTTGCTTTTGAAGCCGATCCCACAACCACCCTGAATTTTGCTTTTGACGATGATGATGCCGGAAGCGGAAGTGATGATTCAATTGCCGCGGAATCACCGGTCATCGATCTGACCCCAGCTTTTGCCGCCAGTGAAACATGGATAAAAGTCACCGTTGATTATGCCTACAACTATATCTCCAATGATATTCTGGAATTTCAGTATTATGATGCCGATGCGGGAGTTTGGGAATCTTGGGAAAATGTAAGCCTTCCAGAAAATGCCAATACAACTTATGATAATTTTTGTGGTGCCACAAAAATAGAATATATAACGCAAGTTCTGAATATAGTAGGATTTACACCCAGTCAGCTTTCGGGTTTCCAATATAGGATTTTCTATGATGACAATCCTGCTGGTGGTGGTTGGGCCTATGGCTTTTGTTTCGATGCGCCGACCATAACTTCTGAAACTCCACCTACTTGTCCACAACCTTCTTCTTTAACGGCGACAGGTATTACCGGCGATGGTGCAAGCTTGGGTTGGACCGAATCTGGAAGCGCTACCACTTGGGACATCGAAGTAGTTCCCGCTGGAAATACCCCAACCGGAGTTCCAACAGATGCGGGGGTGATCACTAATCCATTTAATGTGACCGGTTTAGCTCCTGTTACCAATTATGAATTTTATGTCAGGTCCGTTTGCGGTGCGAGTGATTTAAGCAACTGGTCGGGTCCTTTTTCTTTTACTACTGAATGCACGTTTTTTGTTCCTTATTATGTACAGGATTTTGCTACATATCTTCCCAATTGCTGGGAAGAGGCGGGAGCGGGCACCCCGGCGACCGGACCATCAGGTTTTGGGAACAGCTCATGGCTCGCGGACGAATTTTTGAACACTGGCACCAATATGGCGGTGAACATTAATCTATATTATACTGGAAAAGAAGAATGGCTGATTTCACCGGCCATCGATCTTTCCGGGGGAACTTATGAATTGCTCTATACCGCTGCGGTGACCGATTATGCCAATTCCGACCTCCCAGAAGGATTAGGAATGGGCAGCGACGACGAAGTCCAAGTGTTGATTTCAGAAGACAACGGAACAACATGGACAAACCTTATGACTTATAACCAAGCCGATTACCCGTCAAATACGGGCGATTTGGAAATTATAAACTTGGCCACCTATACGGGCACGGTAAAATTTGCCTTTTGGGCCACCGAAGGAACGGTGAACGACACCGAAGACTACGATTTTTTCATAGATGATTTTATCGTAAGGATCCCACCCACCTGTGCGCAACCGACTAATTTGACTGCCACTGGCGTGACCAGCACCACGGTCATTTTGGGCTGGACGGAAAATGCCGGGGCTTCCCTTTGGGACATCGAGATAGTGCCGCTTGCAGCTGCCCCGACGGGAGTTGCGAACTATCCTGGCGTTACCACAAACCCTTATCCGGTCACCACGGGACTGAACCCTGC
>JBDNFD010000080.1:0-7911 GCA_041689995.1 Flavobacteriaceae bacterium
ATGAAATAATGATTTCCTGTCTTGTATTTCCTCTTTCCCTATTTCCCTTTTTTCCTATTTTTTAGAATTGAACCTTGAACCTTGAATCCGAAACCTTGAACCTTGAATTCGGAACCTATACTCCGTACTTAGTTCGACCTAATTCAAGTCAATTTTGGAACAGATTTTTGAGGAATTTATGCCTTATGAAATAATGATTTTTACTTATCTTGTATTTACTCTTTCCCTATTTTTTTACAATTGAACCCCGAACCTTTCACCTTGAACCTCCCCGTCCGCAGGCGGGTTTTGAACTCGGAATTCGGAACTTTGAACCTTGAATTCGGAACTCGGAATTCGAAACCTTGAATATTATTCCCTCTTTATCTTTTTCCCTATTTTTTAGTCCATCGAATCCAAAATGGCCTGAATATCCTCTTCGGAAGTATCCGGATTGATAAAACAAAAACGCGTAACGGTTTGGGTTTTTCCGTCTTTTGTCCAATTGGAAGGAGTGACCAAAGCAAATCCTTTTTCTTGGTTGGTATAGGTCCAGTTGCGATAATCTTCCGGTTTCCATCCAATTCTTCGGAATAATACACAGGATAATCCCGGTTCGCGGACCAATTCCAAAAATGGGAGCATTTTAATTTTTTCAGCGGCAATTTGAGCGAGTTCCAATCCGCGCTCAATGGCCTGGACATATTTATCGGTTCCGTGCATGGCCAAAGAAAACCATAATGGCATGCCCCGCAATCGGCGTGTTAATTGAATCTGATAATCGGACGGATTGAAACCTTGTGCGCCTTCGTCTTTGAAAATTTCCAAATACGCACCTTTTTGAGAATGTGCGTTTCGCGCCAATTCCATGTTTTTATAGATAATCGCGCCACAATCGTATGGCGAAAACATCCATTTATGCGGATCGATGGTCACGCTGTCCGCACGTTCGATACCATGGAACAAATGTCGCACCGACGGAGCTGCCAAAGCGCCTCCTCCATAAGCTGCATCTACGTGGAACCATATTTTTTCCTTTTCGCAAACATCGGCAATGGAATCCAGGTCGTCAATAATTCCAGCATTGGTGGTTCCGCCCGTAGCCACAACAGCGAATAATCGTTTTCGATCTGCTTCGCTCAGTTCATCAATTATTTCTTGAAGGGATTTTCCCGTGAGTTTATCTTCGTCGTCATCTTCGACCAAAAGAATGTCGGCATCGATCACTTTCGCCATAGATTTGATGGAAGAATGCGCGCCGTTAGAGGTGATCAGCAAAGCGCGATAAGCATTATTCTCTGCGTTTTCTGTTCGCCAAGCTTCACGCGCCGCGATCATGGCAGAAAGATTCGCGGCAGTTCCGCCACTTGTGAAAACACCGAAAGAGCCTTTTGGCATTCCGGTTAGTGAAACCAACCATTCCATAGCTCGATTTTCACAAAAAATTCCGCCGGCTCCCGTCATCCAATAAGCTCCGTGAATACTGGAAGCAGAAGTGACCAAGTCGAACAAAATCGCTGCGCGGGTCGGTGCCGCCGGAACAAAAGCCAAATGCCGCGGATGATCTACCGGCACAGTCGCTTTCACCAAAATATTTTTGAATAAATTGAAGGCCTTTTCCCCGCCAATTCCTTCTTTGGTAATGGTTTCGCCCACTAATTTCAGTAAATCGGCTTCCTTTTTCGGTTTGCCAAGATTTGGTGCCGTATTTGAAATCCGGTTAATGGAATATTTCATAATATCCAAGGTCATTTCAATTAGTTGGATATCGACATTGTGCATGCTTTTCATTTAATGAGTGAATGAGTTAAAAAGTTAAAAAGTTAATAAGTTAATGAGTTAATGAGTTAAAAAGTTAATGAGTTAATCGGTGAAAATTAATTTAATCCTGAATGGCAAAAACCTTTCGCAGCAAATCGGTGGTGCGGGCATTGATATTTGTTCGAATATCTTTTTCTTCGACTGCGATCATTTTATATACTCCTTCCAAAGCTTGTGTGGTGACATAATCCGTCAGATCCGGATTTACATTGTCCGTAAGAGGAATCTTGTTGTATTCCGAAATCAGGTTGCCCCAAATTCGATCTGCACCTACTTTTGCAAATGAGTTTTCAATTACCGGATTGAATTTCTGATAAAGTTCGGCGCTGGTTTTTGTTTGCAAATAGTTGGTCGCCGCTTGTTCCCCGCCGAGCAAAATATTTTTGGCGTCGGTGAAGCTCATTCCTTTTACGGCATCCATAAAAATGGGAATTGCTTCTCCTACCGCATCTTCCGCAGCGTCGTTCAGGGCTTTAATGCCTTTATCCGCCAAATTGCCCAAACCAAAATCGCGAAGGGTTTTTTCTACTTTCTGCAATTCCTCTGGTAAAACAATACGCACCAAGTTATTCCCATAAAAACCATTTTCTTTGCTCAATTTCGTAACCTGTTGGGTAATTCCGATTTCAAGTGCTTGTTTCAGGCCATTTCCTATTTCGGCTTGTGAAATGCCATACCCATTATCCGGAATATTTTCGGCAATGGTTTGCAATTCGGCGCAAGAAGAAAAAAGGAATATGAGGAAAATGAGGGATATTTTTTTCATTGGAGTTGTTTTGGGTAAAGATAAAAAAAACATCCCGGTTTCCCGGAATGTTTGGCTAATCAGAACCTTTTTTTTTAAAAGTTGGTTCTCCTGAATGTTGGAAATTAGATTGTTTCTTTATTTAATTACTTTTATGGTTTTGGAAATAGCGCCACTTGTAATCTGCACTAAATAAATTCCCGAGGCCAATGAACTTGTGGAAATACTTGGTGAAATAATCCCTGGCGCAGATTGTAAGACAACTTCTCCTAAAAGATTGTACAATACAACAGTATCTACAGGAGTTGTAGATTGAATATTTAAAATTCCCTTCATGGGATTGGGGTACAAACTAAAATTATCCGCCATAAATTCTGTTGTTTTCAAAATACCTTCAGCGAATAGTAAATTATCGACATACATTAAATTAGTAGCTGTCGATCCAAAAAAATCGATTCCACCAAGGTTTGACCCTCCATCGTAGGGAGTGTTCACTATTTCTGTATCATCCAGAAAAATCTGAATTGTAGCGGCATCTAAATCAACTACGTGTTTTAAAGTGAACCATGTCGCTACTGGATAAGCAACATCTGAAACCGTTGTGGCAAAATCAAATTGCATAAAACCGTCCACTTTGAGTTGAACTTCTCCACCAAAATCTCCTGGAACGCCAAATTGTTGGAAATTGTAATATCCGGTACTACCCGCGCCTATATAAACATCCCATTGAACAGTGTAAGTGCTAGAAGTTTGGTCCCCTAATATTAAAATTATGTCATCGTTCGGTATTATCACCATAGCTTGTGGGTTGGAAGCGGATTGAACGTCGGTGACCTGGGCATCTTCCCCGCTTCCTTCTACACCGGACCAAGTTTCCCAATGCGGGGATTGGGCCGACAGAAAGCCCAAATTGTACGAATCATAATTGTCATCGATTAGGATGGTCTGGGCGTTGGCGGAACTGATCATCAACACCAGCGCTAAAAATAAGTAACTTTTTTTCATAATAAAGAATTTTAAGATTAAACAATAGAAAATAAATAAGTTTGAAAAGTCAAATATAACTGATAAATATTTAGTAGGACTACCTATTAGTTGGTATTTTTTATTAATTTTTTATTTGAATCTCAAAAATTCATTCAATATTGGAGCCGTTCCTAAAATCAGCGGTTTTTTCGTAACTTGCACGTCCAAAAACAACTGAATTTCCATGGAACAACAAGCTCCTTATAAACCCAAAAGCAATATACGGATCGTAACCGCAGCTTCCCTTTTCGACGGCCATGATGCGGCCATCAATATTATGCGCCGGATCATTCAATCCACTGGCGTTGAGGTAATCCATTTGGGCCATGACCGCAGTGTGGAAGAAGTGGTGAACACCGCCATTCAAGAAGATGCAAACGCCATAGCGATGACTTCCTACCAAGGTGGCCACAACGAATATTTTAAATATATGTATGATCTGCTTCAAGAAAAGGGAGCGGGACAAATCAAGATTTTTGCCGGCGGCGGTGGGGTAATTCTTCCCGAGGAAATCAAAGATTTGATGGATTATGGAATCACGAGAATTTATTCTCCAGACAATGGTCGGGCGATGGGTTTGCAGGGAATGATCAATGATTTGGTGAAAACTTCCGATACAAGCCCATCCCTGACCCTTCCCAAAGGGAAGGGAATAGCAAAATCCTTAAAAAAGAAAGATGTAAATACGATTGCAAGGCTAATTACTATTGCAGAAAATTCTCCTGAAGAATATACTGAAATTTCAAAACAATTCAAATCAAACTCCTCCTCTTCGGGGAGGTCGGGAGGGGCTTCTCCCGTCCTTGGAATTACCGGCACGGGCGGTTCGGGAAAATCTTCGTTGGTGGACGAATTGGTGCGTCGCTTTTTGGTCGATTTCCCGGAAAAAACCATTGGTATTGTTTCCGTGGATCCTTCCAAACGAAAAACGGGCGGTGCACTTTTGGGCGATCGCATCCGAATGAACTCCATCAATTCCCCGCGGGTTTATATGCGTTCTTTGGCCACGCGCCAATCTAATTTGGCCCTTTCAAAATATGTGCAGGAAGCGGTGGAGGTTTTAAAAGCTGCGGAATATGATTTGATTATTCTGGAAACCTCGGGAATCGGACAAAGTGATACCGAAATAATGGATCATAGCGATGTTGCACTTTATGTGATGACCCCGGAATTTGGTGCTTCCACACAACTCGAAAAAATAGATATGCTGGATTTTGCCGATTTGGTGGCCATAAACAAATTCGATAAACGTGGCGCTTTAGATGCGTTGCGTGATGTGAAAAAACAGTATCAGCGAAACCATGGCCTTTGGCAAAGCAATCCGAAAACAATGCCCGTTTATGGCACCATCGCTTCCCAGTTCAACGATCCGGGAATGAACCAATTGTACAAGAAAGTGATGGATACGTTGGAGAAAAAGACCAATTCGGGGTTGAAAAGTGATTACCATATTTCCGATGAAATGTCCGAGAAAGTGTATGTAATCCCATCTGCCCGTTCCCGATATCTTTCGGAAATTGCCGAAAATAATCGCGGTTATGATGCAAAAGTTTTAGTTCAGGTTGAAATTGCCCAAAAATTATATGGAATTTATAAAACCATAGAAAGTTTTCTTGGCAAAGCTCCAAAAATAACGAAATTGGGGATTGAAATTCCTTCGGAAGAAAACAGTGAAAAGGAAATTTTGAACCTGCTTTCGGATCAATTCGAAAAGCTGAAAATGAATCTGGATCCATTCAATTGGGAAGAAATAATTACATGGGAAGAGACCGAGAGAAAATACAGCGATCCGATTTATTCCTTCAAAGTGCGGAACAAAGAAATCAAAATTGAAACCCACACGGAATCTTTATCACACCTGCAAATTCCGAAAATTGTCTTGCCAAAATACAAGGCTTGGGGCGATTTACTGAAGTGGATTTTACAAGAAAATGTTCCTGGAAAATTTCCATATACCGCCGGATTATATCCATTCAAACGCCAAGGCGAAGATCCTGCCAGAATGTTTGCGGGGGAAGGAGGGCCAGAACGCACCAACCGCCGATTTCACTATGTGAGCCGGGGTTTGCCGGCAAAGCGTTTGTCCACCGCTTTTGATTCGGTGACACTTTACGGAAACGATCCGGGCCACCGTCCCGATATTTACGGGAAAATTGGAAATGCCGGCGTTTCGATCTGCTGTTTGGACGATGCGAAAAAACTATATTCCGGTTTTGATTTGGCGAGTCCCTTAACTTCGGTAAGTATGACCATCAACGGTCCGGCCCCGATGCTGCTCGGATTTTTTATAAATGCTGCGATCGATCAGCAGTGCGAAAAATACATTATTGAAAACAAACTTGAAAAACAAGTAAGCAAAAAAATTAACAACTTTTATAAGGAAAAAGGAATTGAACGTCCAATTTATCAAGGGAAATTGCCAGACGGAAATGATGGCCTTGGTTTGATGTTGCTTGGAGTTACGGGGGATTTTGTGCTTCCAAAGGAAGTTTACGACGAAATAAAATACCGAACCTTAGGGCAGGTGCGGGGAACGGTCCAGGCCGATATTTTGAAAGAAGATCAGGCACAAAACACCTGTATTTTTTCCACGGAATTTGCGTTGAGATTGATGGGCGATGTTCAGGAATATTTCATTGAGAACCAAGTGCGGAATTTCTATTCAGTTTCCATTTCCGGATACCATATAGCCGAAGCTGGGGCAAATCCGATCACCCAACTTGCGCTGACGTTGTCGAACGGTTTCACGTATGTGGAATACTATTTGAGTCGGGGAATGGACATTAATAAATTCGGTCCGAACCTGTCTTTCTTTTTTTCCAATGGCATCGATCCGGAATATGCGGTGATCGGTCGCGTGGCACGAAAGATATGGTCTAAAGCCTTGAAATTGAAATATGGTGCGGATTCGCGGGCACAAATGCTGAAATACCATATCCAAACCTCTGGACGCTCGCTTCACGCGCAGGAAATCGATTTTAACGATATTCGAACGACGCTGCAAGCCTTGTATGCCATTTATGATAATTGCAATTCCTTGCACACCAATGCCTACGACGAGGCAATCACCACCCCAACGGAAGCTTCGGTTCGGCGTGCCATGGCGATTCAGTTAATCATCAACAAGGAATTGGGATTGACCAAAAACGAAAATCCGCTGCAGGGTTCCTTCATCATAGAAGAATTGACCGATTTGGTGGAAGAGGCCGTTTTGTTGGAATTTGATAGCATCAACGAACGTGGCGGGGTTTTGGGAGCCATGGAAACAATGTACCAACGCAGCAAAATCCAGGAAGAAAGTTTGTACTACGAAACCTTGAAACACAACGGGGATTTTCCGATCATCGGCGTGAACACGTTCTTGAGCAGCGAAGGTTCTCCAACTGTTATTCCCGGTGAGGTAATCCGTGCCACGGAAGAAGAAAAGCAATTCCAAATCCAAACCTTGGAAAAACTGCACAAGACCTACGGCGATAAAGCCATTGAAAAACTGGAGCACGTAAAAGAAGCTGCCATTGAAAATAAAAATATTTTTGAAGAATTGATGGAAGCGACCAAAGTTTGTTCCCTGGGCCAAATCACCGAGTCGCTATTTGAAGTTGGTGGGCAATACAGAAGAAATATGTAAAAGTTTTTGAATTTGAAATTCGAAGGTTAAAACGGTTTGGGATCAGAGTTTAGAGTTGGATTTATCGCCGACAATTCGTTTCCAAAAATCCGATACCCAATATCCGATACTCTTTTATACAAAAGTTAAACATAACTTCAAAATTATACTGCTTTTATTTTATTGGTTGGGGATAAAAGCTTAATTTTGCCATTTGTAGAAACAAGCAATTTTAGACCTAACCTAAAATATTGAACCTATGCGTTATTTGATTTTATTATTCTTTTTCGTTTCAGTGGGGTCAACGGCCCAGGTGCGACAAGACGGTAAATGGTCCATAGAAGGCAGTGCCGGTCTTCACGTACCATTCAGCCCTACTAATTTTGTTAATACCAATGATTATATAGCTTTTAAGCAATTTCAACTTTCATTGCGATATATGTTCAATGATAAATATGGGGTTAAGGGCCATTATGCGCGGAACCGTTTTGAAGATAAAAACAATCATGCGCTAGGAGTCACATATAACCGTATCGCTTTGGAGGGAGTGGCCAATCTTGGGAACGTATTTGATTTTATGCAACGTAGCGAAATAGATTTATTGGGTCATTTTGGAGGAGGACTCACTTTTGTGCCATATCCTAAAGCAGAAGACCCTTACGATAATATCGGAAATCTTATGTTTGGGGTAACCGGGTTGCGGCAGATCGGCCGTGGTATCGATGTTTTGGCA
>JBDNFD010000081.1:0-4538 GCA_041689995.1 Flavobacteriaceae bacterium
AAAGGTGTATGCAAAAGCAAATATAATTCCTATCATAAAGTGCATTATCCAGCCAACCATTATGGGCATGCCCATTGTATTTGCTAACATAGTTGGTGGTGACATTTTGGGCATTCCCATCATTGGAGCTACCATCATTACTACGGACATTAGGACTGTGCCTATAATTCCCGCTAAAATTGATTTTTGAATTTTTGTTTTCATCTTTTAATCATTTAAATTGAGTTATTTTGATTCTAATTCAGTTCTGGTTTCTATATCCTATTCGGGCATGATTTACTTCGGCAGGGTTTTCAATACCGCCAAAAGCATGGCGCCGCTTAGTCTTACTTTGTAATTGGGATTGATGTATTCAAATAGTATTTTGCCTTTCTGGTCAACTATCATCACAGTGGGAACGGGTATAACTTCAGCTGTCTTTCCTATTTGTCCTTTAGCGGCGATATAGCCTTTCATCATTGTAGGAGTCTTAAATGCAATGCCTATTTCCGATATAAACGCACCTTCTTTATCAGATAATAAGGTGTATTTGATACTGTCTTTTTCCTCTGTATTTTTCAGGTTCTGATAATCATCAGGACTAATTGCAACAATTTGATAACCTAAATCCAAAATATCTTTTTCAATTTCTACTAAGCCAGAAAGTTGTGCATTGCAATACGGGCACCATCCGCCACGATAGAACACTAATACAGTTGGCTTTTCTTTTAATATGGCGCTTAGCTTTACAGTTGTGCCATCAGCATATTGAAGGGAAGTTTGTGGTAGTGTTTCGCCATTTAATAACGGGCTTATGTCTTCTGCATTTCGGGGAATCTGCGCATTGGCTTTTGACACACCGGAAATACAAAATAATATCAGGAATCCTTTTAGTAAATGTTTCATGTTAATTTTTTTTATTCGTTTCCCTAATTTTAATAATTGATCGGGAGTATGATACCCGACAGTTTGTCGAATCATTTTTCCGTTACCGTCTATTACTCTCGCTATTTCATCCGATTCAATTCCATATTGATACTGATATCAACTTCATTGCCTACAACCATTGTAGTGGCCCAATCGCCTGTGCCCACACCATAATCATTTCTGTTGATTTTCAGGTTTGATGCCAGACCTAAAATGATAGTTCCTTTCATCATGGGATGTTCCATTTGTCCCGTAACTTTCAACGGCAAAACAATATTTCTGGTTTTGTCCTTAATCGTTAGCTTTCCATGCACCAAATATTCGTTTTCAGATTTCTTCTCAAACCTTATTGATTTGAATGTCATATTTGGAAATGTTTTTTCGTTGAAAAAGTCCGGTGATTGCAGTTGATCGTCTCGTTTACTGTTGTCGGTATTTATACTTTTTACCGCAATCGTAAAATCTGCTTTACTGCCTTTCAGATTGGACGGATCAAAATAAATGTCGCCATCAAAATCGGTAAAATTACCTGTTACGGTATTGAAGAAGTGATTGATTGAGAAATTGACAGAAGTGTGGGCCTTATCAATTTTCCACATAGTTGCGTCTTGTGCATTTACGGAAATTACGCCAAAAACGGTTAAAAGAACTGCAAGCCCTAATTTTTTGATTGTTGAAACCATTGTTTTGAATTTTAAAAATTGTGATAGTCAATATGAGCTATCTAAATCTTTATACCAATGCTTTCAATAAATCACCCAACTCAACTATCTTTTTTTTGTTTTTCTTCTTGTTCTTTCACTCTCCGTATCTGCTCTACGCACTTATGCTTTTGATTTTGAGTATTATGTCTTGTCGAATAGCCGTATTCTTGTTGGATTTGGGTTATGGCTTTCTCTTTAAAAAACATGTCGTGAATAAGTCGGTTGCAATGGTCGGTAATCTGTAATAAGTAGCCTTTTAGTTTCTCTAAATAAGTTTTTTCGTGTTCTATGGAATCATTTATTGAATTTAGAAAATCAGTTGTTTGCATTGCATCCAAGGATAATTCAAAATTTCTATCCCGAAGTTTTTTGAACCATAGATTTTTGCAAATGGCATATATATAGGTGTTTATTGATGCTGTGAGCTGAAAATGGTCTTGGCGAAGTTTCTCCACAAGTACCATCATTGCATCTTGAAACAAGTCCTCTGCATCTGCTTTATTTCCACTATTATTTTGCACAAAGTTTGAGATTTTGTAGAAATTGTCTTTGTACAACTTCCCAAACGCAAAGTTGTTTTGTGTTTTTAAATCTATTAGTAAATCATCCATATTCTAATTTGTCGTGATTTCTCAAATTGGCTACTTCAGTTTGGCTATGTCCCGGCGGGAAGACAAGTTAGCGGGAAATTACGCGAGTACCTTTCCACTAAAACACGCCAAATCATAAGATTTGCTGATCTTCCAAATATACCGCAATTTTCGGTTTGCCCATAAAACTCCGCTATTAGATATAGGTGTTGTTATTTCCGGTGTTTTTACAATGACTTAATGTTTTCGGCTTTTAGAATAAGCTGTCACCAGATTCTCGGCAAATTGTTTTATGTTTTCTTTGTCGGTTTGGTTGGGTGAGAGATTGATTTTTAGTGTTTTTGCCCCGCGGGTGGCACGGGTTCTTTCAAATTGTTTATCAAAATCATCCACAGATGGACAGAATTTTTCGTAAATCCGATCTCCCGATCCCAAGACGCCAAAAATCTTTCCTATTAAATTTACTTCTTCCAGATCGAAATAGAAATCCTCAGCTTCTTCTGGCAAAGCGCCATCGGAACCATACGTATAGGTTGCCATTACACAAATATCATAATCTACAAACTCATTGGGATGCACCTCTGTACATTCTTCTATGAGCACATCGATCTTTAGAGCCTGAAGATCTTGCGCTAAAAGTTCGGCTATACCTTCAGTGGTTCCCGTCATACTTGCATAAACAATCAATGCCCTGGTCATTTTTTTTCGTTTTTAATCTTTTCTACATTTTGTTTTCAATTGTGCACAAAATCATCACACTTCTATTGATATCTCCAAAATATCCGTTTATGGATATGAAAATTGAATTATTATTTTAACTAACGTATAATCAGTTTAATTGTATCTTAGTAGCTGTTACGAAATAAGCTGACTACATTTGTGGCCATATTGTGTAATTCCACTCTCCGTGGAACGAACTTCTTTCAATGTTTATCTCCTCCATTTGCGCATCGGGTATTTTTATCCCGGTTTTATAAACGCCTTTGTCTATCTCACATTCCACCTCGAGCCCTGTCCTGGTTTTTGTCGATGCAATAAGTTGGACAATGACCCGGTAGCTCACCAGTGGTTTCCCCCTCCAGTTTTTTGAGATTTGGGAGAACAGGCGGTGTTCTATTTTGTTCCACTTGCTTGTTGCCGGTGGGAAATGGGTCACCTCGATGCTCATGCCCGTTTCATTGGCAAGGTTCTGCAGCCCGTATTTCCAAAGCTTCCCCTTTGAGCTGTTGCTGCCCCCGCCATCGGCCGTTATGAGCAGCGAGGTCGCGCTGCCGTAATGGTAGACCCCCATCTTGTACCACCAGTTCCTTATGCTCTGGACGGCAAATTCCGCCGTATCCTTGTTAATGCCCACATTGACCCAACCTTTATTGTTGGCCATGTCGTAAATCCCATAGGGTATGGCGACACCTTCTGCATCCGTCAAAAAATCATAAGCGTTTACATCTACCGGCCCCCCTTTTTTTTGCCACTCCGCACCGTTGTTTTTAAAATTCCCCACGAGTTCCCGCTTTTTGGCATCCACCGATATTACCGGTTGGTTTTCCGCAAAGTACCCCTTGGCCTTTTTGTTGATGAACTCAAACTGGGCATCCCTGTCCTTGTGACCTTTGCCTTCATAAGTCTTGCGGTTGGCCTGCAGGCTGAAACCTTTTTCCTTGAGCCCTTCCCCGATTATCCTATAACTGGCCGCGACCCCTTCTTTTTTCAGCGCGGCCTCGATATTGCGGAGGCTCTTGCTGACCCACTGCAATGGTGATTCTGGCTCCCCCCTCTTGTGGGGCTCTATAAAAGCTTCGATCTTCCCCCATATTACCTGGGTGATCTTCTTTTTGCGCCCGCCCCCTGTTTTCCTTATCCTTTCACCGGGCCTGGCGGGGGTTGCTTCGGCAAGTTCTTTTAGCCCCTTGTTTATGGTGTTGTGGGAAACCCCTGTGAGCCGCTCGATCTTTGCCTTGCTGCCCCGTCCCAGATGATTTGTTTCAGTGGCCAGATAAACCCTCTTTTGTCCTTCGTTCAAATAGGGCAGGAACGAATTTATTTTATCCGCTAATTTCTTGTCGTCTTCTTCCATTGCCCAAAGGTACAACAAAAAATTAAAACAGTCAAATTATTCCGTAACAATTCCTAAGTATATTAATTACTTCAACATTATAGAATTCAATACTAATTTCTTTGTTCGGATCAAAGTTCGCCAGTCGATGAAGAAAAGACCAAAAAGCATCACCAAGGTCAATGCGAAACTTGCAATAGACTTCCACGATCGTTATCCGTTTTGTATATGAGCCTTGGGGTGCACAAAAATGCCACGAAACCTATGTCCAAAATTTAATGGATA
>JBDNFD010000082.1:0-42651 GCA_041689995.1 Flavobacteriaceae bacterium
ATTCACTTATTCACTTATTCACTTATTCACTTATTCACTTATTCACTTATTCACTTATTCACTTATTCACTTATTCACCACCTTATAAATACTTGCCAATAATAATCGTTATATTTACGTTTTAAAAGGAAACATTAATTCTCAATGGTATGGTTCTGTTTTTCAAACCGCTACCATTTCAAGATATATAAAAATATGGGATGTGGAAGCTGCTCGACCGCGGAAAACGGTCAGCCTAAAGGATGTAAAAATAATGGCACCTGTGGAACAGATGGCTGCAATAAACTTACGGTTTTTGACTGGTTGGCAAATATGGTGCTCCCTCTTGGCCAAGAACCTTTTAATTATGTGGAAGTTCGGTTTAAAAACGGTCGGAAACAATTTTTTGAAAATTCAGAAAACCTTAGTTTGAATATAGGTGAAGTCGTCTCCACTGAAGCCACAAGTGGTTATGATGTGGGAGCTGTTACGCTAACTGGGGAACTGGTGAAGGTGCAGATGAAGAAGAAAAAAGTAAGGCCAAAAAGCGCAGAGGTTTTGAAAATTTATCGCAAATCCTCCCAACGGGATATCGATATTTGGCAGAAAGCCCGCGATCGCGAAGAGCAAATGAAAGTGCACGCAAGAGAAATTGCAATTCGACTTCAATTGAAAATGAAAATCAGCGATATCGAATTTCAAGGCGATGCTTCCAAAGCTACCTTTTATTATACCGCAGAAGATCGCGTGGATTTTAGACAATTGATCAAAGAATTCGCACAGGAATTCCGCACGCGTATAGAAATGAAACAGATTGGATTTCGACAAGAAGCCGGACGTTTGGGTGGAATTGGTTCGTGCGGACGGGAACTTTGTTGCTCTACTTGGTTAACAGATTTTAGATCGGTGAGCACTTCGGCCGCCCGTTATCAACAATTGTCCTTGAACCCGCAAAAACTGGCCGGACAATGCGGAAAATTGAAATGCTGCCTGAATTATGAACTGGACACTTATTTGGACGCGCTCAAAGATTTTCCGAGACAAGACACTAAACTACAAACCCAAAAAGGAACTGCTGTTTGTCAAAAAACCGATATTTTTAAAGGGCTCTCGTGGTATGCTTATGAAGGGGAATGGGCGAATTGGCATCAATTAACCACGGCTCAGATAAAAGATATTCTCAGTGCTGCAAAAGACCAAAAACCTGTTGCGAGTTTGGAAGAATTTGCATTTCAAAAAGAAGTAACGCCCGAACCAGATTTTGGAAACGTAGTTGGGCAAGACAGTCTGACGCGCTTTGACAAGCCTAAAAATGCTCGGAATAAAAAGAAGAAACCCAATAAAAAAAGAAGGAAAAAACCACAAAACAATGTGTAGATATTTTCTATGGCCGTTTTTTCTTATTTTCGTTTTGATGACTTCCTGTGATTCTAAACGGGTTTTCGACGAATATAAATCTTTGCCAAACCATTGGAACCACGATTCGATAGTCAGTTTTAATGTGGAACAAATAGATACCACAGAGATATATGACCTTTTTATAAATATCAGGAACAACAATGATTATGGGTATAGCAATTTATTTTTGATTACGGATATGCACTTTCCAAACGGAAAAATAATTACCGATACCTTGGAATATGAAATGGCCTATCCAAACGGCGAATGGAAGGGACAAGGGTTTACGGATATTAAAGAAAACAAATTGTGGTACAAAGAAAATATCCGTTTTCCGGAGGTGGGGACTTATAAAATCAATATCCGGCAAGCCATGCGCGAAAATGGCAAAGTGGACGGTATCGAAAACTTAAATGGAATTACCGAAGTTGGGTTCCGAATAGAAAAAAGCAAACCATAAGAAACATTCATGGCAACAAAAAATTCAAAAAAGAAATCTTCTGAAAGGAAGAATTTCAAAAGATATATCCTATGGTTCTGGGGATTATTTTTTGCTGGAATATTAATTTTTGCGTCATTGTTTCTTTTTGCAAGTTGGGGCGCTTTTGGAAATATGCCAAAATTTGAAGAATTGGAAAATCCGGAACTCAATGTCGCTACTGAAGTTTTTTCTGCCGATGGTGAAACCTTGGGGAAATATTTTAAAGACAATCGAACGCCGGTAAAATATGAAGACCTTCCGCAAAATCTGATTCAAGCCCTGATTTCTACCGAAGACGTTCGCTATAAAAATCATTCGGGAATAGATCCGTGGGGCACTTTGCGTGCAGTTGTTTTTCTTGGGACCGACGGTGGTGCGAGCACCATCACTCAACAGCTTGCAAAACTTCTTTTTACGGACAATTACTCATCCAACAAATTTGAACGAGTGTTCCAAAAGGTGAAAGAATGGGTAATTGCGGTTCGCTTGGAACGTCAATATACCAAGAAAGAAATTATCACCATGTATTTGAACAAATTCGATTTTGTTTACAATGCCGACGGGATCCGATCTGCTTCGCGTATTTATTTCGGAAAGGAACCCAAAGATTTAAAAGTGGAGGAATCTGCTGTGTTGGTCGCCATGTTGAAAAATCCGGTACTTTTCAATCCAAAAATGGAACAATTCAAAGATAATGCCTTGCAACGACGAAATATTGTTTTAATGCAGATGGAGAAAAATGATTTTCTTTCCAAGGAAAAAAAAGATTCACTAAAAGCCCTACCTATAAAGCTGGATTTTTCCCCGGAACAACACGACGATGGCTCGGCAACTTATTTTCGGGCCTATCTGAGAGGGTTTTTAAAAGGTTGGATCGAGGAAAATCCGAAACCAAATGGAGAAAAATATAGCTTATATCGCGATGGTCTGAAAGTATATACCAGTATAGATTCGCGGATGCAAAATTATGCGGAAGAAGCAGTTGCCATGCACATGGCTAATTTGCAAAAAGAATTTGACCGTCAAAATGAAAAAAATCCAACAGCACCTTTCCGGGGCATTGACGAGGATCAAATTCACAGGATCATTGAACGCGATGTTCACAATAGCTCCCGTTGGAAAAAAATGAAAGCAGAAGGAAAGTCCGAAAAGGAAATTCTAGCTTCCTTTGAAGAGCAAAGGGAAATGGAAGTTTTTTCGTGGAAAGGCACACTCGATACGATCATGACACCTCGAGATTCCATTTACTATTACAAATCCTTTTTGAACAGCGGCCTAATGTCCATGGAACCACAAACCGGTTTGGTGCGCGCGTGGGTAGGCGGAATTGATTTCAAGCATTTCAAATATGACCACGTAAAACAAGGAAAGCGACAAGTCGGTTCCACATTTAAACCCTTCGTTTATGCCACCGCTATTGACCAGTTGCATTTGTCGCCCTGTTACAAACTGCCCAACACACAATTCACAATTCCCGCGGGAAGGCACGGCGTTTCACAGGATTGGACCCCGAGCAATGCTGGGAATGAATATGGTGGAATGATGACTTTAAAAGAGGCCTTGGCAAAATCGATTAATGTGATTACCGTACGATTAATGGACAAAACAGGTCCTGAATTAGTGCTGAACCTTGTAAAAAATCTCGGGGTCGATACCAAAGATATGCCAGCGGTCGCTGCAATTGCATTGGGCACTGTTGATATTAGTGTCTTTGATATGGTTGCAGCTTATAGCACATTTGCGAATAAAGGCGTATATATAGAACCGGTAATGATCACACGAATTGAAGACAAAAATGGCACCGTGCTCTATCAAAATACACCAATAAGTCGCGATGTTCTGAGCGAAGAATCTGCTTATGTGACCATAAATTTAATGGAAGGCGTTACCCAAGCTGGTTCGGGTATTCGGCTTCGAACCACGGGGGCAACTAGTTCAGCTTATAGTCGTGGCGTGGTTACCGGATATCCCTACGATTTCCAAAATCCCATTGCAGGAAAAACGGGGACCACACAAAACCAAAGTGACGGCTGGTTTATGGGAATTGTTCCAAACTTGGTCACCGGGGTTTGGGTGGGCGGCGAAAACCGTTCTGTGCATTTTCCTACCATTACGTATGGACAAGGCGCAACCATGGCGCTTCCAATATGGGCGGTTTATATGAAAAAAGTATACGCCAACGACAGTTTGCATATATCTAAAGAAGCCTTTGAACGACCCGAAAATCTGACCATCGATATTAATTGTGCCGACAATGCTGAAGCAACGGACGAAAAAGAGTCAGATGATTCGGGACAACTAGATTTTTAATTCAAATTATTTCAGAAAAGCAAATTGAATTTTAAAAAAGAGTCACCAATTAAAAAAATGTCCATAACTTTCTTACATTTGCCAAAAATTAAAAACAACATGAAAAAATTAAGTCTGTTAATACTAGGAACTGGTTTACTGTTTTCTTGCAACCAAGAAAAAACTGCTTATGTCAACAACACAAAGCTGATACAGGATTATAAAGGAATGAAGGATACCGAAGCCAAATTCACCAAAAAATCTGATAAGATCAAAAAACTGATGGATTCCATGGCCACTGGATTTCAACAAAAAGTACAGACCTATCAAGCAACGGCGGAAAGCATGTCAGCTTCCGCGCGTCAAGAAAAGGAAAATAAATTAATGGATGAACAACAACAACTTCGCCAACAACAGCAAGTGGTTAGCAACACATTGAACGACCAGAGCAGCAAAGCAATCGATTCTATTGTTACCGTGGTAAAGGATTTTGTGGCTGATTATGGTAAGGAAAACAATTATACGTATATCTTTGGTTCCACGGAATCAGCAAATATTATGTACGCCAAGGAAGGAGAAGACATAACCGAAAAAATAGTAACCAAATTAAATGCCGCTTACGACGGAAAATAGTATTCATAATCAACTTTTTATTTCTAATGAGAGCCAAATCTTTAAAAAGATTTGGCTTTTTTTTTATGCTAAACTTTTTATAAACTAGATAAAAGTACATTTTTGAAGTTATACTGCCTATTTATACTATTACCCCGTAATAATCTAATTTTCCCCCACACTTTTTAAAAACTATTCAAATATTTTTAAAAATAACCTTTACTGGGTATTTTCTTATTGGGAAGAACGCTTATCTTTGAACTCTAATAGGCACAGATTTTTAGTTAACTAAATGACTTGTCGATCATTAAAATAAAGAACACGGAATTTTCACTTAATAATCTGACCAAATACTAAAATTTCCGACTAATTATAACCATTTGTGTCTTTTTATTATTTAGTGTTAAAAACATAGAAAACCTTTACAATTAACAACAAGTATCATAGACTTTTAAGTAATTTCGTACACAAATTAAATTTAATTTCGAGTAATCATGAAAAAGACAATTACCTTTTCGATTTTTATGTCCATGATTTGTAGCACTTTTTGGGGACAACAAGGGCTACAGATTGCCCTGGAGAACCACGCATATTCCATTGATTTTGAAACTACGATGGACAATGTGAATTATGGCGAATTCACAGCCAAAGGTTTCAGTCCCAACCCTACTATTGCCGGTAAACTGAATAGTAATGCTTGGGAAGTTCATGGAATGAGTGATGGAGACTTGGACTTTGGCGGCTCCGCGAGTAACGGTGATTTTGCCAGGGGAGTAAGCTCTGTTCCTGTAGGAGTTGGAGGTATTTATTCTTTTTTGTTGATGCCCAGCAACAACATTCTCGGAATTCAGGCCACCACTCAAGACTGTACGCCGGGATCCATTGGTTTCCGAATGCAAAACAAAACTGACGCCCCTATTAATTCTTTACAAGTAAGTTATGATGCCTATGTCTATAACGACCAGCCTGGTTCTGGTTATTTCAGCTTAAGCCATCGCGCCGATAATTCCGCATTCACGGAAATCCTGGAAAGCAATATTATTACCACGGACCCAGCCGCTACAACCCCAACTTGGATCAAGACTCTCATGAATTTCAAAATTTCAGGATTGTCCATAGCGACTGATGAATTTTATTACGTGCGTTGGAACATTAAGAATACACTTTCAGGGGAACTGGATCAATTTGGAATCGACAATATTACTTTTATAGCGAACCCAGATCCTGGACCTTATGTATATAATGATAATGATAATGATTGGACACCATCCGATCCCAATTTGAGCCCTGAAAACGTAACATCTGATTCAAATTTTCAGATCCAGCATGGTACGGCCGTGTTGTCTAATAATTTCTCATTAGGAAACATATCCGTTGCCGAAGGCGCCACGGTAATAATAAAAAAAGGATTGCGCATAGAGGAAGGCATTGTCAATAATGGCAGCATCATATTCGAAAGCGACAGCAGTTCCACAGGTCAGTTGGGCAATATGACCGGGGCTGCCTATTCAGGAACTGGTAACGTTACCGTACAACGTTTTATCCCAGCTCGCGATGACGGAAACGGAGCTTATCGTTATTTGACTTCCGCGGTTAATAGCACTGGAAGTATTCATGCAAATTGGCAAGAAGGAGCAAACTCAATGGAAAATCCAAATCCAGGATTTGGCATGTTCATTACTGGTGCGACAGATTCTTTGGCCGGGTTTGACACCACGCCTGTGAGCCCACCTTCCATGTTTACTTTCAATAACAACTCGCAAGAATATGTTGCCATACCTAACACGAACACCGATCAATTAACAGCGGGAAATCCCTACGCCGCCTACGTTTGGGGCGATAGAAGTGTGGATATTATTCTTACCACCAATGACCCTGATGCCACCTCCACTACCCTGCGCGCCACTGGTGCCCTGGTAATAGATGATCATTCGTTTTCTTTAGCTGCGGGTCCAAGTGGTTTTAACTTGATTGGAAACCCATACCAAGCCTCTGTTAATATGCATGATGTCATGACCCTTTCAACCAACGTGAACCAAAATCATTATTACGTTTGGAATCCGAACCTAGCTGACCGTGGTGCTTATACCACGGTAGATCTAAACAATGGTTCCAGTACAATGGGAGGAGAAGCCAATCAATATTTAATGCCAGGACAAGCAGCTTGGGTTGTTTCGACCGCAGCTGGGGCCATCCTTAATTTCGAGGAACAGGCCAAAAATGCATGGGCAGAATCTACCGACGTATTCCGTCCGGAAACCTCAGATATTGCGGGATTTATCGGATTGCAATTATACCAAGCCGAGCGGTTTGACAATGAGGAAACCATGTCCGATGGGATTCGGGTGAATTTCTCGGAAAATGGAGACAACAGCGTGCAGGCCAACGATGCATCGAAATTGTACAACATGGATGAGAATATTGGTTTTGCCAATGAAGGAAATATTTTAAGTATTGAATACCGGGCTTTCCCTATTGATGGAGAAATACTTGCAATTTCAATCAATCAATACAGAACCGCAAATTATGTTTTTAATGCAATCGTAAACGATTTGCCAACTGACACAAAAGCATATTTGAAAGACAATTATTTACAGATCAAAACTGAATTGACCAACAATGAAACAACACCTATTTCATTTAGTGTTGAAGCGTCAAATATGGCAAGTATTGCTGCTGATCGGTTCTCCATTGTCTTTGAACGCAGCCCACTTGGTGTGAATGAAACAGTTGCACAAAAACTTTCCATATATCCGAATCCAGTAAGAAACGGAGAATTCTTCATCGAAGTTCCTGGAATTTCAGGAGAAAAAGTACAAGTTTCATTATTTAACGTTCTTGGACAAGAAGTATATCGTTCATCAAATATCGTGAGCGCTAACGGACGCATTAATGTTCCAGCATCTTCTTTGAAAGCGGGAGTGTATGTTGTGAAAACAGAGCATAACGGAAAAACCTTCACCGGAAAAGTCGTTATTCAGTAAAATAGATTGATTAAAAAAGATAAACCGGGCCATTTAAAAGATGATCCGGTTTTTTTATGGAGAAAAAAGACAATAAATCTATTAAGGTTTTATATGCAGCAAGCGCGTTAGTTTAATGGATAAATCGGCTAAAATAATTTTGGCATTTCCATTGCGTTCAATATGGAAAAGTGCTTCTTGGATTTCCTTATTAATCGGAGCAATATTGTTACCATGGACAAATGGGGCGAATTTTTCCAAGGTGAAATTATCCGTTTGCGGTGAAAAATATACTAATTCATCCGCCTTGTAATTCAACATTAAAGCTTGTCGAAAAAAATCCAAACAATACAACAAAAATTTCTTTTGCGTCTCCCTGCCCTTTTTAGCAATTTCATCGCTCCAAGATAACAATCCTTGAATTGCTGCAATATTGGTCTTGGCACTAAAAGCAATCCGTATCCAATTGATGAACCAAGTCTCAAAAACTTCTTCGCCTTCAGCTTGTTCCAAAATTTGCAATGCACGAGCATAATTTCCGTTTGCTTGCCGCGCGATTAAAGCCGCTCTTTCAGGTGTAATTTTATTTCGGAGCGCATCGGCAATTACCGTTTCGCCCAAAGGTGGAAAATGAAGCAACTGACAACGGGAACGAATGGTTTGCAACAAAAGTCCTTCATCTTCAGCAATAAGTAAAAAAATAGTTTTTTCAGGTGGCTCCTCAATGAGTTTGAGCAATTTATTTGCGGCAGCGGAGTTCATTTTTTCGGCATGCCAAATAATCATCACTTTCCATCCGCCGCCGTAAGCTTTTAAAGAAAGTGATTTCACGATTTCCTGCGATTCCTCTACGCTGATCTGTCCTTGCTTATTTTCAATTTCCAAAAGTTGATACCAATCAAACAGGCTTCCATAAGGATTGGTTCTCACAAAACTTCGCCACTCTTCCAAAAAAAGATCTGAGATGGGATGCTTTTTAATTTTTTCATTGGCCGCCACGGGAAACACAAAATGCAGATCAGGATGCGCCAGTTTATTGCACATCAGGTTGCATGAATTTACTTGGGTATTTTCACCTTCTGAATTATGGCACAAAATATACTGCGCATAGGCAATGGCCATTGGCAATGTCCCGCTTCCATGTGAACCTACAAACAGTTGCGCATGCGGCAACCGACCAATATCTGCACTTTTAGTCAGATGGGTTTTTATGTGATCTAAACCAATAATTTCGGAAAATACCATTGGGACGAAAATACGTATTTTTAACGATTTCGGGGATACGTCACCCGACAGATTGAAAGAAAAGTTTAATTTTGAAAAAAAAACAATGAAGACTTTACAAGATATTGATTTCAACAATAAACAGGCTTTGGTTCGTGTGGATTTTAACGTTCCGTTGGATGAAAACTTGGAGGTGACCGATGCTTCCCGAATTGATGCGGCAAAATCCACTATTTTGGAAATTTTGAATTCGGGGGGAAGCGTTGTGCTTATGTCCCATTTAGGACGTCCCAAGGAAAAAGAAGAAAAATTTTCACTTCGGAACATTCTCCCAAAAGTTTCTGAAATATTGGAACTTCCCGTAAAATTCGCAGAAGATTGTGTGGGCGAAAAAGCCCAAAAAGCCGCAGCTAATCTCCAACCAGGAGAAGTGCTTTTATTGGAAAACCTCCGATTCCATCCTGAGGAAGAGCAAGGTGACGAAAGCTTTGCAAAACAGTTATCCAAACTAGGCGATGTATATGTAAATGACGCATTCGGAACGGCACATCGCGCTCATGCTTCAACCACAGTAGTGGCACGGTATTTTCAAGAAAAATGTTTCGGAAATTTGCTTTCACGAGAAATCAAAAATTTAAACAAAGTGCTAAACAGTTCCGAAAAACCTGTTACTGCCGTTCTGGGAGGAGCAAAAGTTTCCACCAAAATTACGATTATTGAAAATATTCTTCCAAAAATCGATCATTTGATTATTGGCGGAGGCATGGCTTTCACATTCATAAAAGCCCTTGGAGGAAAGGTGGGGAAATCATTGGTGGAAGAAGATAAATTAGATTTGGCACTTGAAATCCTAAAGAAAGCGAAAAAGCTAAATGTTAAGGTTCATTTGCCGGAAGACGCGGTTATTGCAGATGATTTTTCTGCCAATGCAAATACAAAAATCACACCTATCGACAATATCCCAGATGGTTGGATGGGCTTGGATGTAGGTCCGGAAACTTCAAAAATATTCCACGACGTGATCCTAAAGTCCAAAATCATTCTTTGGAATGGACCAATGGGGGTTTTTGAAATGGAAGCATTTTCAACAGGAACCATTTCCTTAGGAAACTCTATAGCCGAATCGACAGAACATGGGGCTTTTTCATTAGTTGGCGGTGGAGACAGTGTGGCCGCGGTAAAAAAATTCGGGCTTGAAAATAAAGTCAGCTATGTTTCCACGGGCGGTGGCGCTATGCTGGAAATGTTAGAAGGAAAATCATTGCCAGGAATTACGGCCATTGCGAAAGATTGACGTACTATTTTGAACTAGAATACGTTGTAACTTAAAAAGGGAATAAAGCTTTTGATTAATTTTTTTCAAAGAAAAGTAGAACTTTTCCTGAAAAGAGAAAAACATTTGACTATGAAAAAAGTATTAACTTTATTATTGCTGATTAGCGGATTGTTTTTTGTACAAGCGCAAGACAAGAAAAAGGATCACCTTCCCAATTCGCTGAAAAAAGACAGCGTTAAAGTGGTGGATAGTTTGAAAATCACAAAAATCAGTGAAACACTTGAAGGAGCAACCCCTTTTAGACGAATTTTAAAAGATTCCATTTTTTACAATCTAAAGGAATATGGTTACGCTTCCGAAATAGATTCCGTATGGCAGCAAAAATTGGCGCACTCAAATTTGTATGCTGAGATGCAGGAAATTGTGCAAAATGCTCCTTATGAAGAAGATGTTTTTGCGGATTTACCCACCGACACATTAAAAGCCCGACTCGCTAAATTGGATGCAAAAACCCCGTTCAAGGTCGAATATAGTCCTTCTTTAGAAAGTGTTATTCATCACTATTTAAAGCGCAACAAGAAAACGATGGAACGCATGATGTCATTGAGCGCCTATTATTTCCCCATGTTTGAAGATCATTTAGCTAAATATGACATTCCCCTAGAAATAAAATATTTGGCTATTGTGGAATCGGCCTTGAATCCGAGGGCAAAGTCGTGGGCGGGGGCCACCGGGCTTTGGCAATTTATGTTCGCCACAGGAAAAATGCACGATTTAGGGGTAAGCAGTTATGTCGATGACCGCATGGATCCGCTACGTTCCACCGAAGCAGCTTGCAAATATCTTTCAACATTATATGACATGTTCGGCGATTGGAACCTCGCGTTGGCTTCTTATAATGCCGGTCCGGGAAATGTGGCAAAAGCTATTCGTCGCAGCGGCGGAAATAAAAATTATTGGGAAATTCGAAAATATCTCCCGAAGGAAACCGCCGGTTATGTACCCGCATTTTTCGCTACTATGTATATTTTCGAATATGCCAAAGAACACGATTTTCAGCCTGAAATTCCAAAAATAGCTCATTTCCAAACCGATACTATTCACGTGAAACAATTGATTACGTTTCAACATGTTTCAGAAATTACCGGAATCGATATAAAATTGATGGAATTTTTGAACCCAAGTTATAAACTCGATATAATTCCGCATATTGAAGGCAAAACCTTTGCGCTTCGACTACCGATTAGAGAGGCTGGTTTATTCGTGGCAAACGAAAGTTCTATCTATAATTTTGCTACAAACGAAATTGTACAAAGTGAAAAACCCCTTCCAAGATATTACGAAGCAGAAGATAAAATTCGATATCGGGTACGTCCGGGAGATGTTTTGGGGGTAATTTCAGAAAAATTTGGTGTTCGGGTAAGCGATATAAAACGATGGAACCACTTGCGAAGCAACCGGATTCGAATTGGCCAACATCTTACAATTTATCCCAAAAAACCGCTGACAGTAAAAGTAGCGGACGCCATTATTCCCCAAAAAAATAATAATGAAAAAACCTATGTAGTTCAACAAGGTGATTCATTATGGAGCATTTCCAAGAAATTTCCAGGAATTACTGTACAAAATATTCAAAAATGGAACGATATTAGTGGTACAAACTTAAAACCCGGCATGAAACTCACGCTTTCGAAAGGATAAATGCTTGGTTTCCACTAAAAACAGCCAAAATGAAAAAAATTATTTTCCTGCTCTGCTTAGCATTGTTGGGAGCATGTGATGAAAATAAAGTAGTTTTACCCTCTTCTTCTGGAAATATAAATCAACTTTCAGTTATTATTGACAACAAATTGTGGCAGGGCGAAGTCGGCGAAACAATCCGAAATTATTTTGCGGCAAATGTTCAAGGCCTTCCCCAGCAGGAGCCTTTATTCAACCTAAGCCATATTCCGCCGGAAGCCTTTACCGGATTTCTTCGAAAAAGTAGAATATTCCTTAAAGTTCAAAAAGACAAGAGTACTGGGATTGGAATTATGATTGATTCTTTGGCACAACCACAAACCGGAATTATTATTTCCGCTCCCACCAATGAAAAATTAATAGCCATTCTCAATGAAAATGCGTCGCAAATTATTCAAAAATTCAAACAACAAGAATTGACGGAGAAGCGTCGGCTCATTAGAAAATCCTTAAAACCAGATGCAATTCTTGAAGAAAAGCTTGGCGTCCATCTCAAATTTCCCACCGCTTACCGATATGCGAAAACCACAGATGATTTCTTTTGGATTCGAAAGGACCTTGAAAACGGGAGCATGGAGATATTGGTCTATGAAGTTCCGTTAGAAACGATTGACAGCGGAGAAAATGTTATTGGAAACATTATCAAAATGCGTGATTCCATTGGAAAAAAACATATCCCCGGGCCAGTGAAAGGCTCTTATATGATTACTGAAGAAGCATATGCGCCTTATCTTTTTGAAACAAAAATTGATGGAAAATTCACTTATTTGACCAAAGGCACTTGGGAAGTAGAAAATGCATTTATGGCGGGTCCATTCATTAATTATGCCGTTCGTGATGAAGCGCATAATCGATATGTTATTTTGGAAGGATTCGTTTTTAAACCTTCCGCAGCAAAAAGGGATAATATCTTTGAACTTCGCGCCATTTTGGAAGGTGCAAAAGTTGATTAAAGGAATTTTTTCTGTTTTTACATTTTAGAATTTCAGAACATCTCTTTTGTGTTTTTTTAATTTGTATATTTATTCCCCAACAAAACGAGTCATGAAGCACAACCAACACTTATTCTTTCTGTTCCTTTTCTGCTTTTCACTAATTTCATGTTCTTCGGACGACACTTCAGATCCATTGAACATTCCAGATGATCCTATTCCTTTGGAGGCTGAATTTCATGAAAATGTTTCCTATGGAACCCTTCCCGAACAAGTTTATGATATTTATTTACCGGCCGGCCGTTCTTCAGAAAACACCAAAACCCTGATTCTAATCCACGGAGGATTTTGGACCAGCGGAGACAAAGCTGATTTAGCGGAATATGTTGATATGGTCGAAGAATTACTGCCGGAATATGCGGTTGTAAACATGAATTATGTCTTGGCAACTGCTTCCACACCGGCATTTCCAAACCAATTTATGGATATTGACTTATTGATAAACAGCTTAACTTCCCTGAAGGAAGATTTACAAATTTATCCTGAATTTGGACTTATTGGGGTAAGTTCGGGGGCGCACATTTCGTTGCAATATGACTATGTTTATGACACCGATGACCAAGTAAAAATGGTTTGTGATGTGGTTGGCCCAACAGATTTTACCGATCCGTTTTATACAGATCAACCCGGATTTGAGAATCTTACTGCTTATTTGGTAGATGAAACCGCTTATCCAGATAACACAGATTATGCTGTGGCGCTGAGTCCGGTTTTTCATGTTTCGTTGGTTAGCAGTCCCACCATTTTATTTTATGGAGAAGACGATACACTTGTTACGCCCAACAATGCTTATGCGTTGGAAACTGCTTTGAACAATATGGGAATTCCGAATTCATTGACGCTTTATCCCGGTGGCCACGGCGATTGGAGTGATGAAAGTTTTGAGGATTTTAAAATAAAATTGAAAAATTTCATCCAAACAAATTTTGAAATTTTATAATTGTCCTTTTTCTCTCGTTAAAAAAATAATCTTTCAAGTATCTTAATTTCTTGTTTTGGGCTACATAAAACTCACCAACATACGAACCTATTCATTTCATGGCTGTCTTTCCGAAGAAGGAAAAATCGGGAGTGAATACCGCGTAGATGTTAGCGTGAAAGCAAACTTGGAAAAATCTGCAGCAACCGATAATTTATCTGATACCATCGATTATATTCTGTTGAACAAGATAGTGAAAGAAGAAATGGCAATTCCGTCAAAACTTCTGGAACAAGTTGCCAATCGGATTTTAAAACGAATTCTAAGAGAGGTGAAAATAGTTCAAAAAGCAAAGGTAAAAGTTTCCAAAATAAATCCGCCTTTAGGCGGCGATGTTGAACAGGTGAGCGTCCAATTAACAAAGCGAAGATAATTTGGAAAAATCTTGTAAAAATTCGTACATTTGCAAACCTGTTTAAGGTGTCGTGGCCGAGTGGCTAGGCAATGGTCTGCAACACCATGTACAGCGGTTCGAATCCGCTCGGCACCTCAAAAAAGCTCCTTGTTTAGGGGCTTTTTATTCTTCTTTAAAAATATCGAATTTACCGTCGATTCTTTCCAATTTAGATGGAAATATTCCCCTAACAATTAAAACTGTACCAAAAACAATAATCAAAATACTGATCCATTTTTTGATGCGATAAATTCGAATGGGTGTTAATTTATGGTTCAATTTTTTGGCCAATAAAATTTTGAAGATATCAATAATCAAATAAGTTGCCAGAACGGAAGAGAAAAAGACCAACAACCGTTGAGGATCCATTTTCATTGTGGGACCAAAAACAATAATTAGACCCAACCAAAATCCCAAAACACCAATATTGACAAAATTTAGTAAGAAGCCTTTTATGGCCAATCCTAAATAATCACTTTTTTTGGATTTTCGAAGTTCTGTTGTTTCCTGATGTGGTAAAACCTTCCGCTGATTTATAAGGGAAATAATCCCAAAAGTAACCAAAACCCCACCACCAAAAATAAATAATGCCGGATCGTCTTTTATGATGTTCAATAAACGACTTGTACTGAAATAGGCAATGATCAAAAATACGATATCGGCAAAAATAACCCCTAAATCCAAAAAGAATGCGGCTCGAAATCCTTTCAATGCTGCGGTTTCCAATAAGACGAAAAAAACAGGTCCCAGCAGAAATGCAAGAAAAAAACCAATGGGAACCGCAGCAGCAATATCTTGAAACATATAGAAGCCTTTGAAAACAAAGATACGTAATTCTTACTTTTAGTAATGCTGGGACAAAGAGTTGAAAACATCCATCCACTCCACATCCCCATAATTTTTTCCTAAACGGACAATGATCAGATTTTTCTTTGGATTAACATATATAAATTGTCCCAAAATACCTTTTGCGGCAAAATCGCCTGATTCTTTGGGCAACCACCACTGATACTGGTAAAATTTTGCACTTCCGTTTGTGGTATCGATTTCCGTGGATTTCTGTACCCAAGCTTTCGGAATAATTTGTTTTCCGTCCCAATTTCCATTATGCAAATACAAACGTCCAATTTTGGCATAATCGATCGCGCTTGCGTTCAAACAGCAAAAGGTTTTTTCAATTCCATTTTTTTCATCCAAACTCCATGTCGCTTTATATTTCATTCCCATTGGTTTCCATAATCGCTTTTCCAAATAATTGGAGATAGTAATTCCGTTTGGAAGTGCGTTGTTCAAAACCGTTCCGAGAAGTTGTGCGCTTCCGCTGGAATAATCGAAATGGGTTCCGGGAGCGGTTTCAATATCCAATCTATAGGTCTTTTTCTTTAGGTTTTTTCCATAATAAAACGCCGCAGCATCACCGAAAGGATTTAAATAACTCTCGGAAAAGGCAATTCCGGAAGTCATTTGTAGTAAATTTTCAATACTTATTTTATCGAAACCTTCGTTTTTCATTTCTGGAACATACTTGGTCACAGGATCATTTACCGAAGCAATATATCCATCTTCAATTGCGGCACCGATCAAAATGGAAATCACCGATTTAGCCATTGAGAAAGAAGGAACAACCGATTTCTCGGAATAGCCCTTAAAGTAATTTTTATAATAAATGGAATCGTTCCGGATGATCAAAAAAGCAACTGTCTTATTTTTCTTCAAAAATTCTTCAAACGAAAATGTTATAGAATCGGCAGTGGTAAATGCTTTCGGAATTTTTGGGTTTATAGCATTTTGAAAAATAAATTTGGTCGAATCGGTTTCTATTTCCCGGTACGGAAATTTCTTATAATCCTTTATGTCGGCCAAATTATAAATGATCATTCTTCCCACCTGGCAAGATTGGAAGGCAAAGAGCAAAATGATCATAAAAATGAATCTAAAAAAATATTTTTCTTTCATCGCTATTTTTCTCACGATTCAACGTCCAACCTGCTTCCAATTAAATTAAAATCCATCTGACGTTTCACCAAATCAGCGTTTTTTACACTAATATAGACTTCATCTCCAAGTTGGTACATTTTTCCGGTTTTTCGACCTACAACGGCATAATGTTCTTCATCAAAATCGAAATGATCTTCTTTTATATCCCGTAAACGAATCATTCCCTCACATTTATTTTGAATGATTTCCACAAAAATCCCAAAATCGGTTACGCCAGAAATTACTCCAAGAAATTGTTCATTTTTATGATCTTGCATAAATTTTATCTGCATATATTTTGTCGAATCGCGTTCGGCGTTGGTCGCCAGACTTTCCATTTCGCTACTATGTTTGCATTTTTCTTCAAATTCCTCTTGGTTCACAGAAGGCTTTTTATCTAAATAATGTTGCAATAATCGGTGCGCCATCACGTCTGGATAGCGGCGGATTGGAGAGGTGAAATGGGAATAATAATCGAAGGCAAGCCCGTAATGACCGATATTTTTTGTGCTGTAATAGGCTTTGCTCATGGTTCGGATCGTTAGCGTGTCCACTAAATTCTGTTCCTTTTTTCCCACCACATCGCTTAACAAATCATTCAATGAGGAAGCAACTGTTTTCCTGTTTTTTAAATTGATTTTATACCCAAATTTTTCGATCACTGTTTGTAAAGTCGCCAAACGATCTTCTTTTGGTTCATCATGGCAGCGGTAAACAAATGTTTTTTCTGGTTTTTGTTTTCCAATAAATTCCGAAACTTTTTTGTTTGCCAACAACATAAATTCTTCTATTAATTTATTGGCATCTTTGGAAGTTTTAAAGAAAACCCCTACTGGATCGTTGTTTTCATCCAAATCGAATTTTACCTCGACGGTGTCGAAAGAAATGGCACCATGTTGCATTCGTTTTGCCCGCATTTTTTTAGCCAAATTATCCATGATCTCAATTGATTCTACAATTTCTGGAATAACTTGGTAGCTTTCTTCGGAAATGGAAATATTTTGTGGAATTTCACCATCTTTTGTTTCTATAATATGTTGTGCTTCTTCGTAAGAAAAGCGGGCGTCACTATAAGTTACGGTTCTTCCAAACCATTCATTTTCCAATTGCGCATTTTCATTGATTTCAAAAACAGCTGAAAAAGTATATTTTTCCTCATTTGGCCGTAAAGAACAAGCATTGTTAGATAGCACTTCAGGAAGCATGGGAACCACTCTATCAACCAAATAAACCGAAGTGGCCCGTTCATAAGCTTCGTCGTCCAGAATTGTTCCAGGTTTTACGTAATAAGAAACGTCGGCAATATGAACGCCAATTTCAAAATTTCCATTTTCCAACTTCCTGAAACTCAAAGCATCGTCAAAATCCTTGGCATCTTTCGGATCGATGGTAAAAGTGAGCACATCGCGCATATCACGCCGTTTTTTTATTTCTGAACTCTGAATGGAAGTATCCAACTGGTCCGTATATTTTTCAACTTCTTTTGGAAATTCATACGGTAAACCATATTGCGCTAAAATGGCATGCATTTCGGTTTCGTGTTCGCCTGGAACTCCTAAAATCTCCTTCACCTGTCCAATGGGGGAATCTGCAGTTTCTGGCCATTCCAGAAGCTCCACCAAAACCATAATTCCATCTTTTGCATTTTTGGTGTTGCTTCTTGGAATAAAAATATCTGTATACATTTTTGGATATTGCATGCTCACAAAACCAAAATTTTCCTGCAATTTGAGAATTCCAACAAATTCTGTTTTATTCCGTTCGATAATATTTACAATTTCTCCCTCAAATTTTCCATTTTTTTTCCGCTTAAAAACATATGTTTGAACCAAATCGCGGTGCAAAGCCCTATTTATATTCTTTTTAGGTATATAAATATCTTCTTCTAAACCATCAACCACCACATAACCATCTCCTTTAGAGGTCATATCCAAAATTCCCTGAAAATAATTGTTGTTTTCCTTTAATTTGAATGTTCCCCTGGAAACCTCTTCCAGTTTTTCCATGGCTGCAAGCTTTGATAGTTTTTTTATAATCTGATTCCTACCACTTGTATCAGAAATCCCCAATTTTGCCGCAATTTGTTTATGATTTAGGGAATTATGCGGTTCTTTTCTAAAAATTTCAAGTAAACTCTTCGTTAAATTATCTTGCTTTGTACTGGCTTCTTTGCCTTTTCTTCGTCTTTTCATGTATCTTTTTATATGGGATAAATTTACAGCTAAAAATTGACTTTCTTTTAATTGGTAATTAAGCTTCAATATATCAAACAATAAATTTAAAAAAATAGATTAACTGTATAAAAAATAGGATGAAATTAAACCGTAATAAAAAAAGTGATTTTTATTGTATTTATTGTTAAACATTTTATAAATTTGTATTAATGATAGCAGCATCCAAAATGTACAAGCCCAAGAAAATATTAATCTACTTCCTATTTTTGTTCCTATTGGGAATTTCTGGTGTGGTTATGTACCTATATTTCTCATTTAATAACCAGAATAATAATCAGCAGAAAGGAGATTTTATAGAAGTAACTGAATAAATCGTTACATATCTTCTTTCTTACTTTGCAATACCCTAATTTTGTGGTATGAACAAATTTGTGCCTCTTGCCCGCTTCACATACGTCCACGAATATGCGGTACTAAAACTGCTTTTGGAAAATGAAAATATTGATTTTTTCTTTCAAAACGAACAAAGCAATGGAATCCTTCCTTATCCTTCTGGTATTATTTTAAAAGTCAATGCCAAGCAAGCGGAAGAAGCCAAAGAAATTTTAAACCAATTTCAAAATAGAAATTTTTTAAAAATTGAATAGTTTCCAAGCTTATCAACAATCATATTATAATCATTTTTTATTTTTTAAAATTTTAAAATTAAATGATGCTCATGTTTGTCTGTTAATTACGGTATAAGTTTTAACCAAAAAGGTTGTTTTCTAGTTTGCCCCCAGTTGGTCTGAGGTTATGAACAGACTTAAAAGAATGTAACAACTTGAAAACTACCAATTTTTATGATTTTGTTAACAGCGGTCAATATTAGAATTGAACAAAAGAAACAGAATAAGTATTTTAGTAATTTAGGTTTAGAACTAGTTTTTTTCGTTTCATAACTTTCTATTAAAATCTGAAAATATAATTTGGAAAATCAATAAAAAAATTGGTATGGAAATTGTTTTCTGAATTGAAAAATATGGTTGTAAAAAACGATATTAAGTTATAAACAACCCGTGGTTACTTTTAAAAGTCTGAATATAAGTCTAATCAATTTTTTAATTAACAAGTGTTTTAAGGAGTATTCAAATCGGTTTTTTATCTTTGATCCCATAGAAAGAATTAATCTTACTTTATTATGAAAATAGCCATTGGAAACGATCATGCCGGCACAAATTATAAATTTGAGATCATTAAAGTGCTCCGAAAAAAGGGAATTGAAGTTGTTAATTATGGAACCGATTCCGCCGAAAGTGTGGATTATCCAGATTTTGTTCATCCGGTTGCAAATGATGTGGAAAATAACAAGACAGATTTTGGAATAATTATTTGCGGTAGCGGAAATGGGGTTTCTATGACCGCTAATAAACATCAGCAGGTTCGCGCCGCTTTATGTTGGACAAAAGAAATAGCATCGCTTGCACGAAGACATAATGATGCCAATATTTTAGCCTTACCAGCACGATTCATTTCTATTCCGCAGGCCTTGGAAATGGTAACTTGTTTTTTGGAAACGGAATTCGAAGGCGGTCGTCATGAAAATCGAGTGAAGAAAATTTCTTGTAAATAATTTTATGTCACATTCCCATTCTCATGGTCACCAACATCATCATCCGCAAGTAACCGGGAAGAATTTACTGTTCACTATCCTGCTCAATACAGGAATTACCTTGGCTCAGGTGATTGGTGGACTCGCAAGTGGCAGCCTTTCTTTGCTATCTGATGCGCTCCATAATTTTACGGATGTTATTTCATTGATTATAAGTTATCTCGCTAATAATTTTTCAAAAAAGGAAGCTTCCATTCATAAAACTTTTGGATACAAACGGGCAGAAATAATTGCCGCTTTTGTGAATGCATCAACTCTTTTAATTATTTCTGCTCTATTGATCTACAAAGCAATAGAACGATTTTTTGAACCTCATGAAATAGAAGCCGGATTGGTAATTTGGTTAGCAATTTTAGCTATTCTTGGAAATGGTTTCAGCGTTTTATTGTTGAAAAATGACAGTAAACGAAATATGAACATGCGGTCTGCCTATTTGCATTTACTGACTGATATGTTGGCCTCAGTAGCAGTTTTGATCGGTGGACTATTGATGAAATATTACGGTATTTTTTGGATAGACAGTGTGTTGACTGCAGGAATCGCTATTTACCTTATCATTATGGGCTATGATCTGCTGAAGACTTCTTTTCATGTACTAATGCTCTTTACGCCAACGGAAATTCCTATTGAAAAAATTGTTTCCAGAATTTCAATTCTTCCCGAAATTCGAAATGTTCACCACGTTCATATTTGGCAGTTGAACGAGGATGAAATTCATTTGGAAGCGCATATAGATTTTCATAAAAATATTAATCTGAGCGATTTTGAATTAGTTTTAGAGAAAATTGAGGAGATTCTTTTAGAGGATTTCGGCGTAAACCATGTAAATATTCAACCTGAATATCATCGTGACGATGACAAAGAAATGATCGTTCAAGATTGAAATTCTATATAATTATAGTTCAATATGGAAATAGTTACAAAGAACTTTAAATCCCTCTCCCTAGAAGAGTTATATGAAATTCTTCAACTGCGGACCGAGGTTTTTGTGTTGGAACAAGATTGTATTTATCAAGATATAGATGGAAAAGATATGAATGCCTTACATATCTTAGGAAGGAAAAATGGAAAATTGATTGCCTATGCCCGCTGTTTTGAACCGGGTGTTTATTCCGAAGAGGGCGCAATAGGGAGGGTGATTGTTAAGAAATCCGAACGCGGTAAAAAATATGGGCATTCCATTATGAACGCAGCAATTGATGTTATTATTCAGAAAAATCCTGAAATTACAATCCGACTTTCGGCACAAAAATATTTAATTGGTTTTTATGAATCCCATGGTTTTGAAACCAAAGGCGAGGGATATTTGGAAGACGGAATTCCACATATTTTAATGCTGAAAAAACCTTGGAATAAAGAGTTTTTTACTGCAGAATCTTAGCATATCTCGTTGCATTTGATAAAATTTCTTTTGCTTTCATTATTTCAGGATTGTGCGTGGTGTAATATTGGTACAACCCTTCTTGATAGAAATATTGTTTAATAATTTCATCTGTCAACAAACTGATGATTCCCGGCTTTTGTTCCATTAAATTTCGAGAATCCATTGAATTCATTGAACTCAGCAAACCTTTTAATTCTTGTTGTGTTTTTTTATCGAGGGCCTCTTTTTTTGCTGTTTCAATGGTTGCGACTAAATTTGTTTCTGTTTCTGTTTCATATTTAAAATTTGTTTCTTTTAGATAGTTTAAAAAATTCTCATAATCCGTAGAATTAAATTCAAAATTCCCAGGCGATTTGAGGTCGTGGGTATAATAATATTTTGTAGCAAAATCAAAAATGGCATCTTTTTTCAGAAGTTCTTCGGTAATACCGGTTACTTTGGAAGTTTCCAAGATAATATCCGGCATAACACCGCCGCCGTCAAAAACGGGTCGGCCATTGTGTGTTTTGAATTCGTTGTAATCAGAAACGTTTTTTCGCACCGCATTTCCTTCAGCATCCCGATGCCAATAATCGAGTGCTTGGATACAACGGCCGCTAGGCGTGTAATAACGCGCGATGGTTATTTTCATTTGCGCGCCATAAGGAAGTTTTTTCGGGCGTTGCACTAAGCCTTTTCCAAAACTTCGAGCTCCAATAATCACCGCCCGGTCCAAATCTTGTAAGCTTCCTGCCACGATTTCACTTGCGGAGGCACTTCTTCCATTAACCAAAACCACCAAGGGAATATCCTTGTCCATTGGTTCGTTTTGGGTCACGTATGTTTTGTTGTATTTTTCGATGGAAGATTTGGTAGTAACGATAAGTTCATTCTTTGGAAGGAATAAATTGCTCACTTTAATGGCTTCTATTAAAAGTCCCCCGGGATTGTTGCGTAAATCCAGAATAATTTTTGTCGCACCTTGTTTCTTCAGTTCTTTCAGTGCGGAAGCGGTTTCTTGTGAAGTTTTTCGGTTGAAACGCGAAAGGACAATATATCCAATATTTCCATTAAGCAAACCAAAATATGGAACTGCTGGAACTTCCACTTCTTCCCGAATCAACGTGGTCTTTTTTTCTGTTCCTTGGCGCAAGTAAGTGATTTCTACTTTCGATCTTGGCGAGCCTTTCAGCAATTGTCCGGCATCTTCGCCAAAATCCGTGACCGATATATCTCCTATTTTGATGATTTTATCGCCCGCTTTTATATTCGCTTTATCTGCTGGGGAATCTTTAAAGGTTTCCATAATCATAATCCCATTTTTCTGGGTTTTCACCATGGCGCCAATGCCGGTATATTCCCCAGATTGCATGATTTTTGCCTGTTCCACATCCTGCTCGTTATAATAAACCGTGTACGGATCCAATTCTCCCAACATGGCAGTCATGGCCACGGTCATCAAATGTGCAGGATTGGTTTCGTCCACATAATTCATGTTTACTTCTTTGTACAAAGAAGTGAAGATTTCGATTTGTTTCGCAATTTCGAAGAAAGGGGAAGCTTTAAAAGTTGTGGCGGCAGTCAGCAGCAATGCCAATAGCAATAGCGTCGGGAATAGTATTTTTTTCTTCAATTTCATCTTAGCGGGATTTTTCTATTTCAACAAATTTATGAAGCAATTTTTGAACCGAAGCAAAAACTTCTGAATAAGCGGGGATTTCTTTTCCAATATATAAGAACAGCAATGCATATTTCTGTTCCGTGTTGTCTATAAGGTATTTGTTTTTGCGGAAAGCTTCTCGCATCAAGCGTTTTATCCGATTGCGATCGACTGCCTTTTTAAATTTCCGTTTTGGAGCTGAAACACCGGTTTTATGTGTGCTATTTTTTTGGTTATTCAACGGAACAAATACGAGTTTTATAGGAAAAGAATTCACTGACTTCCCTTCAGCGAAAAGAAGTTCGAAGTGTTTTTTGCCTTTCAATTTTTCGTCTCTTCCGAAATGTTCCGACATGATTTATTTTTAAACGAACAAGAAATGTAGCTTCTTGGATTTCTAAAATTCGTGTTTTAAGACTGTTTTTATTGCCTCCTTCAACTGTGGCAAATCTTTTTCGATAATTTCCCATACGGCCGGTAATTTTATGTTGAAATAATTCATGGGCTATCATGTTTCGGAAGGACCGAACTTTGTACCAAGGATAGGTATAGTTGGTCAATTTTTCCATCTCAACGTGCACAATGGCTTCGCCCATAATGGTGAAGTTGTACAAGACCGCATTGTGCAGGACTGCGTTTTTACAAAAATTTTCCAAGGATTCATTTTGGATGAATTTTTGGGTGTAATCAATTGCTTTTAAAATATGCTCCAGCCTTTTTTTGCTTTCAAGATGGCTATCTTTCATAAATTAGTTTCAAATCCTTTTTTAAATTTTTGAAAATATAGGGTTTAAAAGAATCAATAAAACCAATATCGACCTTTCTCTTCAATAAGTTTTCCAATTTATGTTGAATTTCTGCCAAATCAAAATAACTGAAATTTTCTTCTGTTTTAATGGCAATATCTATATCGCTGTGCGGACCGTGAGCCATACATCCAGGCCTGTTTGATGGTAGGGAACTCTCTTATTCCTTTTTTAAGTTGATCGAGATTTTTTTTCCGGTCTATTTTCAAAAAAGCCTGGTATTCTATGGTTTCCTCCGCTACTTGAAGGGCTTTCAAAGCCACCTCTTCATCTCCTACTTCATGAACCAATTTGTCTGACAGCCAAGAAATAAGCAGGTCGCTTTCTTCAATCTTAAAATACCTTGCCAGTTTCACTACATATTCACGGCTTGAACTGCGTCGTCCTCTTTCTATTTTGCTCAAAATAGCTTGATCAATGTCAAGATAGGCGGCAACTGTCCGAAGTGGGAGTTTTTTTTCTTCCCGTAGTTTCCGTATTTTTTCGCCTAAACTGTTCATCTTTTGATTTGATCTATTACGGATTTTGAATATTTTGATTTGACCAGTTTTGTCAAAGATACGAAACCAGTTTTGTTTCAAACACTTATTTAAAACCGAAAAAACCTAATGAATCTCCAAAATCCATTAGGTTTTAACCAGTTTTAAATTGCTCCTTGTATCAGAATTAATTTTTCCATCGGTTATTTTCTCGGTTTACATCAGCCATTCTACCCGAGGCGTCGATTTCAATTTGTTCAATGGCGCTGTTTGGTCGGTCAATTGTATGTTCATAAGTCGGATAGGCCCAAGCCCAATCTTCTTTGGTAATACGTTGGATGTTCGCGCTGCTTTCATCTTGCCCAGCTTCCGTAACGGCAGGTTTTTGCCATCTCATCATTTGCAGCGGAATATTGATCAGTTCTTTGGTGCCATCGGTATAGGTTATCATTAAATCAATGGGCATCGGCATTCGCCCAATTCGTTCCAACGTTATGGTTGTTTTTCCGCTATTTTCTGAAACATTTTTCACGGCATAATCGATGGTGTTTGTGGTGCGCGTGAAATCGGTCAAATACCAATCCAGTTCAGCTCCTGAAACTTTTTCCGCTACCCTGATAAAATCGTTGGGCGTGGGATGTTTGAATTTCCAATCATCGTAATATCGATTCAGGGTTTTTGCTAAATTTTCTTCACCAATGATATAACCTAATTGTGCCAAGAAAACCGCTCCTTTTGAATAGGCGGATAAACCGTATGCCTGATTGTATTCATATCGGTCCGCATGGGTGGTCATAGGTTGCTCTTTTCCAGAATTTGTCAGATAAACATAGCCTTTGTAAGTTCTTTCAAATGGATTTTCAACCGGATTTTCATGCAGTTGATTTTCGGCGAGCATCGAAATATAGGTAGTAAAACCCTCATCCATCCATTCATTTTTGTTTTCATTGGTCGCCAATAATTGCTGAAACCAAGAGTGTGCAAATTCATGTGCAGTAACTCCAATCAAGCTTCCGAGTTTTCGTTCGCCAGTTATGAGTGTGGCCATTGCATATTCCATTCCGCCATCGCCGCCCTGAATTACAGAGTACTGTTTCCAAGGATATGGCCCGATATGTTTGTTATAAAACAATAATAATTTTTCGGTGGCGGGTTGAAGTTTTTTCCAATTTTCGATGATTTTAGGATCATTTTGATAGAAAAAATTTAAAATTGTTCCGTCCGCTGCCACGAGTTTATCGTGAATATAATCCGGATCTGCTGCCCACGCAAAATCGTGTACTTTTGGCGCAATGAAATGCCAAGTCAAGTTTTTTCCCTTTCGTTTTACTTTAACACCTTCATCTTGGTAATTGTAACCGATCTCGTTTCCATTTTGAAGATATCCGCTGCCACCGATCACATAATCCTTATCAATAGTTATTTTTACGTCGAAATCTCCCCAAACGCCATGAAATTCCCGTCCAATATATGGATCTGCATGCCAGCCTTCAAAATCATATTCCGCCATTTTGGGATACCATTGCGTCATAGAAAGCGCGATGCCTTCCTCGTTGTTTCTTCCAGAACGGCGAATTTGAACCGGCACTTGCCCATTGAAATCCATACTGAACGTTGTTTTTGCCCCAGGTAGAATAGGTTTTGCAAGTTGTACTTCCAAAATAGTGCCCACGGTTTGATAGGTTGTTTTTTTCCCATCTTGTTGCAGTGAACTTACTTTCAAATAGCCAATTTCCTCAGGACTTAGTTTTGAAATGCGATCCCCCACACGATTATCTGGATCCGATATGGTTCTGGATCTAACATCCATTTGACTTCCCGGTTGGAAAGCATTGAAGTATAAATGATAAAAAACCTTGTTTAAAGTGTCTGGGGAATTATTGGTATATACCAATTTCTGTGTTCCCATATAGCGGTAATTTTTCACATCCATATCGACTTCCATGGTGTAATCCACGTGTTGTTGCCAATAGCATGAAAGACCTTGAGCTGTCCCTGAAAAGCCGAGAAAAAGTAAATAGATTGAGAAAAAATGACGCATAAAATTTGGATCGAGTTTTGGAAAATGATGCGGAAATAATGTTTAAAAATAAAACATCACTTCCGCATCAAAATATCAAAAGAGTTAATTTGCAACAGTGTCCGCCAAAATCAAGGCGTTGTATAAGTTTACGATTTTCCCAGAAACAGAGACTTTATTGAGCGTGTTCATGTTTTTATTTTCTGTCCGTTGATCCCGTGGAGTTGGCACGATAACTTCCGTGGTAATTGGAATTCCACTTTCTTCAATAATGGATTTTACTTGCGCGGCACTCAATTTCGGATAATAAGAACGAATCACTGCCGCAACTCCCGCCACCGCTGGTGAGGCCATTGAAGTTCCTTGCAGATATTTATAAGTGTTCAAAGGAGTGGAAGAATAAATTTGGACTCCAGGAGCAAATACATCCACATTTGTAAGACCATAATTAGAAAAACCAGCCAATAATCCTTCGCCATACTGATAGTTTAAAGCGCCAACCACTAAGAAATTATTTGCAATTTCTTCGGATTGTCCAGGCCATTGATCGTTCGGATAAACACGATTTGTGTCAAGATTCATTGCGTCATTTCCGGCCGCACGGACGATCAATACATCATGATCAGCGGCATATTTTATGGCATCGTTTACCCATTTTGAATGTGCAGAATAGTATTTTCCGAAACTACCATTAATAATTTTCGCTCCGTTATCTACTGCATATCGAATTCCGCGTGCAATATCCTTGTCAAATTCATCACCATCCGGCACGGCACGCAAAACCATAATTTTCACGTTTTCGGCCACACCGTTCACTCCAATGCCGTTATTTCGTTCTGCACCGATAATTCCCGCAACATGGGTTCCGTGCATAACATCTTCCTCGTCTTCCGTAGGACCATCGACATCGTTATTGCCGTAATCAGTGTCGCTCCAATCATTTGGGTCATCGCCAACAATTTTTCGATCGTCAAAATCTAGATTGTAATTATATTCCAGCTGATTACCGAAATAATCTATTCCTTCATTAAGTTGTTCGTAAATTTTTTCAAAAGAGAAATCTTCTCCAGCCCTATCCATTAATTGCAAAAGCATTACTTTTTGTTGTTGAAGCTGTGGCGTTTCAGCTTCCATATTGGAAACTTCCTCTTGAGTGAAATCTTCCCCGAATTTGTCAACAATAGTCTTTTCGGTACTTTTCAATCCCGAAATTAAATTTTCGTAATAAGCTTTATTTTGTGCCGCTTGGGTGTGTTTTTCTTCATATTCTTTATTGGCTCTTTTATAAAGCGCATATTCTTCTTTGTTTTCCGGAGCAATTTCATTTGCGGATTTACCGTCATATTTTGGCTTTAACTTTTTCAAAATACGAACAAGTTCTAGGTTGGCATCAACCATATCGCCTAAATAATTCCAGCCATGTATGTCATCTACATATCCGTTGTTATCATCGTCGATACCGTTGTTGGGTATTTCATCTTCGTTCACCCAAATCTTACTGTCCAGATCTTCATGTTCAATATCCACACCGCTATCCAAAACCGCAACGATCACCGTTTTTCCTTTTTGGTCTTTTATGATTTCGGAATAGGCTTTGTCTACGCTCATACCGGGAATAGTGTCTTTTATAAGATCTAAAGATTTCCAGGGTTTTAGTTGTTGCTCTGTTAGCTCGGCATTTTTTAGTGGAAGTTCTTGTGGAACTTTGATGGGTTCGGAATTCACTACCAAGTTTGGCGCACCGCAACCTACAGCAAGAATTGCCGCAGCTGAAGCAGCAATGATGGATTTGAAATAAGGTATTCTCATTTTTGGTTTTTGTTTTTAATTAAAGAGTTCATTGAAAGTAAATATTTGATCGAGGCGCACGCCTTTTTCTGTTTTTTTTACGGTAATTATTTCATTGTGGGCATCGTGCTCCAAAAATAGATAAAAATTATTTTCCGCTGCCGATTCCAAAAAAGCTTTCTTTTCAGGTAAAGTTAAAAGTGGCCTTGTGTCATATCCCATCACATAAGGAAGGGGAACATGTCCTGCGGTTGGCAGCAAATCGGCACAAAAAACCAATGTTTTTCCTTGGTATTTAATATGCGGAATCATTTGTTTTTCCGTGTGTCCGTCAACAAAAAGTACTCCAAAACCCAAATGGTCATAAAATCTAGAGCCTTCGTTTTCGCTTCTTCCAAGAAAAAATAGCTGTTCGGAAGTTTCCATCGGCAGTAGGTTTTCTTTCAAAAATGAAGCTTTTTCCCGCGCATTCGGGTTCGTGGCCCAGTTCCAATGTTGTTCATTGGTGTAAAATTTGGCATTTTTGAAAGCCGGTTCATAGCCCGTTTTTTCTTTGTTCCATTGAATACTTCCGCCGCAATGATCAAAATGAAGATGGGTCAAGAAAACATCGGTTATATCATCGCGGTGAAAACCGTGTTTTTCCAATGATTTATTAAGGGAATGTTCGCCCCAACGATGATAATATCCAAAAAATTTCTCACTTTGTTTGTTCCCCATTCCATTGTCGATGAGGATCAATTTCTTCCCATCCTCGATCAACAAGCAACGGGTCGCCATATCGATCATATTATTTTCGTCGGCGGGATTGGTTTTGTTCCAAAGAACTTTTGGGACAACTCCGAACATTGCGCCGCCGTCGAGTTTGAAATTGCCGGCTTCGATGGGATATATTTTCATTTGAATTTATTATTGATTATGCGAATATATGAGACTTTTTCTGTTGGGCATCGAATTTCTTTTTGCAAGAATGTGTTTTTAGGAAAAATCAACAATGTTTCGCAAATTACTAAAACCCGCAAAGATGGATTTGCTCATTGCGTTAATTATAGTATTTTTAACAAATGGGGCAGGCCCAGATTTAAAAAATCCTAATTGGATTGAAAAATGATGTAAAACCCAACTTTTCAAATAGGTTTCTTTTGAAATTATTATATTTTAGCGACGAACAAAAAACACTGATCGATGAATGAATTTTTTGAAGCATTACAGCATGAGTTTCATTTGCCCTTGAGCAATCCGGTGATAGTGTTTGCGTTGATTTTAATGATTATTTTGCTTTCTCCTTTATTGTTCAAAAAAATCAATATTCCGGGCATTATCATTTTAATTGTTTCTGGGGTGATTGTAGGTCCGCACGGGCTGAACTTATTGGAACAGAACTCTGCCATCGAGCTTTTTTCCACTATCGGAATTATTTATATTATGTTTATCGCCGGGCTGGAATTGGACATGAACGAATTCAAAGCGAATAGGCACAAAAGTCTTTTGTTTGGGTTTTATACCTTTATAATCCCGATGATCATTGGTTTCCCTGTTTGTTATTATCTTTTGAAAATTCCCTTTAACGCCAGCATTTTAACGACTAGTATGTTTGCAACCCACACTTTGGTGGCCTATCCGATCGTGAGCAAATTAGGGGTGGTGAAAAACCAAGCTGTTGCAATCACTATTGGTGCGACCATACTTGCAGATGCGGCGGTGCTAACTATTTTGGCGGTAATCGTGGAAAACAGTAACGGCGACCTTGATCGGGCTTTTTGGATTCAATTGATCGTTTCGATGATCATTTTTTTGATCATCATGTTTTGGCTGATTCCGAAAATTGCCAAATGGTTTTTTAGAACGGTTCAAAATGAACGGCATTCACATTATGTTTTTGTATTGGCCGTGGTGTTCATTGCCGCATTTCTTTCAGAACTTGCCGGTTTGGAACCAATAATTGGAGCATTCGTCGCAGGGCTGGCCATCAATCCACTCATTCCGCATTCTTCCGCATTAATGAACCGAATCGAATTTATTGGCAATTCTTTGTTCATCCCATTTTTCTTGATTTCGGTAGGAATGTTAGTTGATGTAAGGGTTGTTCTTGGCGGAACTTCGGCCCTAATTTTGGCAACGGTTTTGACTTTGGTGGCGGTTTTCAGTAAATGGCTCGCCGCGTGGGTCGCCCAATTATCCTTTGGATATAGTAAAACGCAGCGCAATTTAATGTTCGGGTTAAGCACATCCCGTGCTGCCGCAACACTTGCCGTGATTTTGGTGGGTTTTGAAAAAGGAATAGTAAGTGAATCCATTTTGAACGGAACCGTAATCTTGATTTTGATCACATGCATTGTTTCTTCCTTCGTAACCGAAAAGGCTGCCAAGCAAATGGTCATAGAAGATGAAAAGAAAACCGCGGAAAACGACAATGGGTCAAAAGTTAATAGCGAACACATTTTATTGCCTATTGCCAACATTGTAAATTTTGATAAACTATTGGAATTCGCAATTTTAATTAAGGATAAATCATCTAAAAACCCGATCAATGTTTTGTCGGTGGTACCGAATGATGAAGCAGCCGAACAAAATGTTTCGCGTGCAAAAGAAAAACTGGAAATTTTTGTAAAACAAGGTTCCGCTGTAGAAATTGATGTGAAAATAATTGCGGCGATAGATCATAGTATCGCCAATGGAATTTCACGGATTTCCAAGGAAATAGTGGCAGATATGATTATTTTGGGATGGCCAACAAGTTCCGGGTTTTTGGATAAGTTTATTGGTGGGAAAATGAAAAAAATCATCAAGAGTTTTAATAAAACCATCTTCGTTTGCCATATCACAAATCCGTGGGCAACCCACAAACGCTTGTTCATGGCCGTTCCACCACATGCTGAAAAAATGGCGGGCTTTGAACATTGGCTAAAAAAATCGATCCGTCTGTCACAGGAATTGAGTATCCCGATTTTGGTGAATTGTAATGAAGAATTAAAAAATCACATTCAAAAAGCAGTGAAAAAGCTTAATATGAAAGCACCGATTTCTTTCGAAACTTTTGATGACTGGGACGATTTTCTATTTTTGGAGAAAGAGGTGCACAATGATGATATAATGATGGTGATCTCAGCTCGAAAAAACACTCATTCCTACCATAATGCGTTGGACAACCTACCGATGAAATTAGAAAAATATTTTCATGAAAACAGCAAAATAATTGTTTACCCACAGGGGTAAAAAAAAATCCTTTTAGGGGTTGTGAACCCGTAAAGAGATTATTCCGTTTAAGAAAATTCATAAAATCCCATGTCTAATCTAATCATTCAACTTCAGAACCGCCATAAAAGCTTCCTGCGGGATTTCCACATTTCCAACTTGGCGCATGCGTTTTTTCCCTTTCTTCTGTTTTTCGAGGAATTTTCTTTTTCGGGAAATATCGCCACCATAACATTTTGCGGTAACATCTTTTCGAAGAGCTTTTACTGTTTCCCGTGAGATAATCTTGGCGCCGATCGCGGCCTGTATCGGAATGTCGAATTGTTGCCGCGGAATGAGCTCTTTCAGTTTTTCGCACATTTTTTTGCCAATTTCATAGGCATTGTCCACATGTAACAAAGCCGAAAGATTCTTAATCGTTCCCAAGCGATAATGGAACTTTTGAAAATAAATATTGTGAATTGCTTTCAGGTTTGTATTTAATTTGTATATTTGCATTAAGAGTACACACCGTGCTACCTGGAAGAACAGCGTCCCAGGGTGTGTCTTTTACTTTTAAAAACTTATATTTGAACCCTGTAGTCACAATCCTACGGGGTTTTTTAATGAAAAAATGTTTACAAAAAAAGCCATTACCGTTTCCGAACAGATTTCACAACTTAAAAAAAGGGGATTAATAATTACCGATAAGGACAATGCGGAACATTACCTTTCCCACATCAGTTATTATAGGTTGGGGGAATATTGGTATGTGATGCAGAAAGACAAAGAAAATCACAAATTCAAACCCAATAGCAGATTTTCTGATGTTATTGCCTTGTATGGTTTTGACCGTGAAATACGGCTTTTGCTTTTTGATGTTATTGAAAAGCTGGAAATTAGTTTACGCACAAAATTAATTTACCATCTTTCCCATGAAGTCGATCCATGGTGGTTTCAAAATTTTCAACTTTTTTCCAATAGCAGGCAACTTGTCAAAACGCTGGCTAATTTGGAAGAAGAAATTTCCAGAACCAAAGATATTACCATAAAAAACCACTTAAAACAGCAAAAAGATGATTTACGGTTTCCGCCAGCATGGAAATCTTTGGAACAAACAAGTTTTGGCGCTTTGTCAAAACTATATGGAAACTTGAAAAACACGATAAAATCCAAAGATAAAATTGCCGAAGAATTCGGGGCTGTGAACCATACTTACCTCCCAAGTTGGTTACAAAGCATTTCCCTAATCCGAAATTATTGTGCCCATCATTCCAGATTATGGAATAGAAACTTGCCCGGCGCGCCAAAATTACTTTCCAACCCGCCTCACAATTGGTTGTTGGATGTGCCTAAACAACATGAATTTCAGCGTTTATATATCCACATGTGTATTATGAAATATTTGTTGAACATCGTGCAACCAGAAAACAATTTTACAGAAAAGTTAGGGCAATTGTTTGAAAAGTACCCAAATGTTGATCCCAATGCATTAGGAATGAAACCCGAATGGAAAAATGAATCTCTATGGAAATTTTCAAGGCATTTACCTCATTGAAAATATTTTTAATCATTCAACTTCAATACCGCCATAAAAGCTTCTTGCGGAATCTCCACATTTCCAACTTGGCGCATGCGTTTTTTCCCTTTCTTCTGTTTTTCCAACAATTTTCTTTTTCGGGAAATATCGCCACCATAACATTTTGCGGTAACATCTTTTCGAAGAGCTTTTACTGTTTCCCGTGAGATAATCTTGGCGCCGATCGCGGCCTGTATCGGAATGTCGAATTGTTGCCGCGGAATAAGCTCCTTCAATTTCTCGCACATTTTCTTGCCAATTTCATACGCATTGTCAACATGCAACAAAGCAGAAAGTGCATCGACCACATTTGCGTTCAAAAGAATATCGACTTTCACAAGTTTGGAAGTCCGCAACCCGATGGGCGAATAATCGAACGAGGCGTAGCCTTTCGAAACGGTTTTCAAACGATCATAAAAATCGAACACGATTTCCGCTAAAGGCATATCGAAAGTGAGTTCCACCCGTTCCGTGGTCAAATAGGTTTGATGGGTTATTTGTCCCCTTTTTTCAATGCAAAGCGACATGACAGGCCCAACAAAATCTGCTTTTGTAATAATGCTTGCTTTAATATATGGTTCTTCCACCCGGTTCAAAGTGGAAGGTTCTGGAAGGTCTGAAGGGTTGTTCACCAAAATTGGAAACTCAGGGTTTTTGTTGGTAAATGCGTGATAAGAAACGTTTGGGACCGTGGTAATAACGGTCATATCGAACTCGCGTTCCAACCGTTCCTGAACGATTTCTAAATGCAACATTCCCAAAAATCCGCAACGAAATCCAAAACCAAGTGCGGCAGAACTTTCCGGTGTAAACACCAAAGAGGAATCGTTCAGTTGCAGTTTTTCCATCGAAGACCGGAGTTCCTCATAATCTTCTGTGTCCACTGGGTAAATTCCAGCAAAAACCATGGGTTTTACATCTTCGAAACCAGCTACGGCTTCGGTTGTCGGGTTTTTGGCATCGGTGATGGTATCACCAACTTTTACCTCCCGCGCCTCTTTTATTCCGGTGATCAGATACCCAACATCACCACTTTTTATTTCTTTTCTCGGAAATTGTTTCAAGCGAAGGGTTCCCACCTCATCCGCAAAATAGTTTTTCCCGGTAGCAATGAATTTGATGTGCTGTCCTTTTTTTATACTTCCATTGATGACGCGAAAATAAGTCTCCACTCCACGAAATGGATTATAAACGGAATCGAAAATAAGGGCGCGCAAAGGTGCTTCTACTTTTCCCGTTGGCGGCGGAATGCGATCGATTATCGCAGTCAAAATTTCTTTAATTCCCAAACCGGTTTTTCCGCTGGCGGGAATTATTTCTTCCGGACGGCAGCCCAATAAATCCACAATATCATCGATCACCACTTCTGGGTTTGCACTTGGCAAATCGACTTTGTTCAAAATAGGAATAATTTCCAAATCGTTTTCTAAAGCCAAATATAAATTGGAAATCGTTTGCGCCTGAATACTTTGTGCAGCATCCACAATTAGCAAGGCACCTTCGCAGGCCGCGATGGATCGGGAAACTTCATATGAAAAATCCACATGTCCAGGAGTGTCGATCAAATTCAGCACATAGGCTTGGCCTTGGTGGACATAATCCATCTGAATAGCATGCGATTTTATAGTAATTCCCCGCTCGCGCTCCAAATCCATGGTGTCCAAAACCTGGGCTTGCTTTTCGCGTTCTGTCACTGATCCGGTAAAATCCAAAAGTCGATCTGCCAAGGTGCTTTTCCCGTGGTCAATATGTGCGATGATGCAAAAATTTCGAATATATTTCATACGTTTTCAAGCGGCAAAAAAAGAAGATTTTTACTCACATTTCTCATTGGAAATATTCCCTCTTTTGTTCAATTCTATTTTTTGCAAATATAGATCAATAAAAGTGAAAAAAGATAGCTTGGTTTTTTGGTATTATATTATCTTGCTTCTGCTAAGATAATTAACAAAATTTCATTTTGGACTGTTATAAATACCTTTTTATCCTCCTGTTTTTCGGAGGTTTTCAGGGGGCTTTTTCTCAAGTGGAAATTTCAGGAATTGTTCTGGATTCCACCGAAAACCCTATTGCCTATACGAATGTTGTTCTTTTGCAAGAAAAGGATTCTACTGCGATAGGGGGTACGATCACTTCAGAGGAAGGAAGGTTTTCAATAGAAGTTCCCACAAAGGAAATTTATCTTTTGAAGTTTAGTTTTATCGGATATAAGACTCTTTTAATGGAGATTGATCCTTCGGATATTTCCAAACCATTGGAAATTGTTTTAGCGGAAAGTGTTTCCAAACTGGCAGAGATTACCCTGAAAGCAAAACGACCGCACATTATCCGGAAAGCAGACCGATTGATTTTTAACATTGAAAACACTAGTCTTTCCAGCGATAATACTTGGGGAATTTTGCAAAAAACCCCCGGAGTAATTTCTATACAAGGCACTTTAAGCATTAGAAATGTTCCGGCAACGGTTTATATCAATGGACGAAAAGTAAATTTGCCAGCAGCCGATTTGAAGACGCTGTTGAAAAGTTATGCGGGCGAAAACATTCAGCAAATTGAAGTAATTGCCAATCCACCAGCTAGTTTTGATGCAGGAATTGGGCCTGTTTTGAACATCGTGACCACCACTAACCTGATTCCGGGATACAAAGGAAGTGTTTATGGCAATTATTCCCAGGCTGTCTTTCAGAAATATACCATAGGTACAAGCCATTTCTACAAAACAGAAAAACTCAATCTATTTGTGAGTTATAATTATAATCCCGGCAAGGAATTCAAAAATGAGGAAAGTTATATCAATTTCATGGATAGCGGGAACAAAGTATTTTCAAAATGGCGGTCCGATTTTGATAAAACGACCCACTTTTCCACCCATACCATCAATGCAATTTTGGATTATTCCTTCGATGATAAAAACAGCCTGAATTTTCAAGCAATGACTTTGCTTTCTCCCAATAAAACCTTCGACAATGTTGCCGTCACACGAATTTCCGATGCTGCGAATAATCTGGATTCACTGTACACCACCGATAGTTATTTGGAAAACGATTTGCATAATATTGCGATGGATCTAGGTTATGAACACAAGTTCAATAAAAAAGGAACTCAGCTTTCCGCCGTTTTTCATTTTACCGATTATAAACAAAATCAAGACCAACGTGTGGCTACAAATTATTTAGATCCGAGTGGAAACAACTTAAATTTCAATCAATTTTTTACAATTGCGGAACAAAAAACGCAGATTTATTCCGGAAAACTGGATTTTGAAACGAAGTTCGGAAAGGTTGATTTTATGAGCGGCCTAAAAATTGGTCAAGTGAATTCCGATAGCGGTTTGGATTTTTTTGATGTTCAAAATGCTTCCCCCAGTTTCAATACGACTTTGTCCGATTTGTTTTTATACGACGAAACCGTATATGCCGGCTATGTGGATTTTGCCAAGAAATGGAACAAATGGAACGCAAAGGTGGGTTTGCGTGGCGAACAAACCGATCGTTCTGGAAAATCGATTTCCACGGGAACGACCAATGACCGCAATTATTTTGAATTGTTCCCGACGGCCTATGTTTCCTATCAGGTGGCCGAAAATCACAGTTTTGCTTTTGATTATGGAAGAAAGATCGCCCGTCCGAATTATGAAGCGTTGAACCCGTTCAAATATTTTATAAATGAAAATAATTTCAAATTGGGTAATCCTGGTTTGGAAGCTTCCATCAGCAATAACTTCAATTTGAATTATACCTATAAGAAAGCATATAGTTTTGATCTTTATTTTCGGGATAATGGAAATAATGCGGCGGCATTGGTTTTTCAGGACAACGAAGCCATGAATTTACGAAGTGTGCAAATGAATGTGGAAGACAGCAAATCTTATGGGCTTGATTTTCTGCATGGGCGTTCAATTAGTGACCGTTGGTATTCTCAGGTTTATGTCTCCATTTTTCACGAAGAAGAAACATTTTTGGCAATTGAAAGCGATTTTCCATTAGAAACCAATGAGATGGATGCATTTTATATTTCTTTGAACAATAGCTTTGACCTTTCCAAAGATGGCAGTTTTTCAGGCGATTTAAACCTTTATTACCTTTCCAATTTTCTTGAAGGATCTTACCAAATGGAAAATATTTTCTATTCTTCCATCGGTTTGCGAAAAAAACTGTGGAAAGGCCGTGCAGAAGTTTCATTCCGTGTACAAGATATTTTCAATACTACGGCTGTTGAGTTATATTCAAAATACGGCAATCAGGACAATGGGTTTTTCTCCCATCCCGAAAATAGGTTCGTATTGTTTGGGATAAGGTTCAATTTCGGAAATTCGCATTTGAGCGATAATGAACGCAGCAGCAGCAGCGAAGAACGAAAACGCTTATAACGTTTGGTTTTCCCTTCAGTTGATCCCAATTCGGCAGGTCTGAAAAATTCCGTAATTTTGCAAAAATAATTTTTTGGTAAAAATCGGTAATATAGAAGTCGGGGAATTTCCCTTGTTGCTTGCGCCCATGGAGGACGTGAGTGATCCGCCTTTTCGTGCTTTGTGCAAAGAACAAGGTGCCGATGTGGTTTATACCGAATTTATTTCTTCCGAAGGATTGATCCGTGATGCCGCAAAAAGTGTGATGAAATTGGATATTTATGAAAAGGAACGTCCGGTTGGTATTCAAATTTTTGGCGCAAATCTCGATTCCATGTTGCGATCGGTGGAAATAGTCGAAAAATCTGGTCCCAATATTATTGATATCAATTTTGGTTGTCCGGTGAAAAAAGTGGTTTCCAAAGGAGCTGGTGCCGGAATTTTAAAAGATGTTGACTTAATGGTTTCGTTGACCGATGCCATGGTGAAGCATACAAAACTGCCGATAACCATCAAAACACGTTTGGGCTGGGATCATGATTCCATAAAAATTATGGAAGTCGCTGAACGCTTGCAAGATGTTGGGGCGAAATCGCTTGCTATTCATGGTCGAACACGCGCACAAATGTACAAAGGCAATGCTGATTGGGCCCCGATCGCAGAAGTGAAAAATAATCCGAGAATACACATCCCAATTTTTGGGAACGGCGATGTTAATTCACCCGAAAAGGCAATGGAAATGCGTGATCGGTTTGGGTTGGATGGCGCAATGATTGGACGCGCTAGCATTGGATATCCTTGGTTTTTTAGGGAAGTAAAATATTTTTTTGAAACAGGAAAACATTTACCACCGCCTACACTTCAGGAACGGGTGGAAGCCGCACGTCGCCATCTGCAAATGGCAATAGATTGGAAAGGGGAAAAACCCGGTGTTTTTGAAACCCGACGGCATTACACCAACTATTTCAAAGGAATTCCACATTTCAAAGAATATCGAACAAAAATGGTGACGAGTGATGGATCCGAAGATGTTTTTGCCGTTTTTGATGAAGTGGAAAAAGCCTTCCCCGATTTTCAATTTGCTTAATTTCCAAGTACTTTTTTTACTCTGCTCGCGGCCAAATAGGAAGCACCCATTCCCAAGATCATGATTGTAAAAAATACGATCATGATGTTTTGAAAATTCAGTGCAATTGGGTAAGGTAAAGTTGGGGTGATCATTACCAAATCAAATTTCAATTGAAGGATCACAATAGCGATTCCGACTAAAATTCCCAAACCTCCCCAAAAAAAGGTGTTCAACGTTCCCTGCAAAAAGAAGATATTCTGAAGCTGCTGCGTTTTTGCGCCCAAATCATGAAGGGTTTTAATATTTTCCCGTTTGTCCAGAATTACCATTAAAATGGAACCAACCATATTGAAAAGTGCAATGATCAACACCAGCGTACAGATCAAATATACCGCGAGATTTTCGGTGTTCAACATTTTGTAATAAGCTTCGTTTTGCTCCAATTTTGTTTTGATGAGGACCTTTTGGTTTAAAATCTGTTCGATTTTTTCTTTTACAAAGTTTGCGTCCGCATTTGGGGAGAGTTTTATTTCGAGGGAAGAAATTTCCGAAGGTTTCAATCCTAATAATTCCCGCGCAAAATCGATTTGAGTGAAAACAAATTTTCCATCCATTTCGTCATTTACGCTGTAAATTCCCGCTACGAAGGAGTTGGAGGTGTTAAACGCATCCCTAATATTCAGGATTTGTCCTTTTCCCGGTTTTGGCGCCAAAATCCGTAGCGCGTGGGTATAGTCGTTCACGCCGACAGTCAATTGTTTTGAAATATCAAACCCAATAACTACTTGATGGCTAAGGTCTGTGAGCCAGGAACCAATGATGATGGCGCTATCCATTTTAGTGACCTGAATGTAATTTTGATCGACACCTTTAATAATGGCTGGCATGTTTTTCGAGTCGAAATCGAGCAAAACCCGTTCTTCGATGACTTTAGAAAACCCGTTGATTCCTTTAATCTCAGAAAGCTCTTTTGCTTCATCGGAAGAAAAGTCGATGGTTTTTCCCATCGCTGGCAATACTTTCAAATCCGGATCGAATTGATTGGAAAAAGAAAGACCAAATTCCCGCAATCCTGAAAATCCGGATAAAACGATCATCAGCGCCAAGGCTCCGACAAATACTGCAATTCCGGAAATGAGCGAAATAATATTGATGGCATTCCGGTTGCTTTTAGAAAATAAGTACCGCTTGGCGATGTATAATGAAAAATTCATAAGCTTCTCCCCAGCCTTCTCCAAAGGAAAGGGGGCAAATTCGTTTTTAAAGATAACTTCAAGCAAATTGTCTTTGTATTGTAGCTTGTTCCGATGGTTTTGATATAAATTAGGATTTTTTGCGTCTATCCAATAATTCCGGATTGGAAATGGGATTATGTTCTCCTTTCACCGCTTTTTCTATTTTTTCGATGTATTCCAAGGAATCGTCCAAAAAGAAATGCAATTCTGGCATCCGGCGCAATTGGTTTTTGGTCCGCAGTGCAAGCTGATGCTTTATTTGCGATTTGTACGCTGTAACTTCCTCCATGATTTTCGGAGCATCTTTCGTCGGAAAAATACTGAGATAAGCCTTCGCTTGTGAAAGATCGGTGGTCACTTTCACTTTGGAAACCGAGATCAACACCCCATGGTTTCCCGCTTCTTTCAGTGCTTGCTGTAACACATCCACTAGATCGCGCTGCAGAACACCTCCAATTTTTTTCTGTCTATTTGTTTCCATATTTGCAAAAGTAGCGTTTTTAAAATTATGGTATTTTTGTTTAACTTAATTCCGTTGGAAACAAATTGGGATTTCAGCATAAAATAATAATGAATCTAAATGATATGAAAATCGAACACATTGGTATAGCCGTGAAAGATATAGAAACGGCGAACCGTACTTACGAACTTTTGTTGGGGAAAAAGCCTTATAAATCCGAAGCCGTAAAAAGCGAAGGCGTGATTACATCTTTTTTTGAAAGCGGCGAAAGTAAAATAGAATTATTGGCCGCAACGACCGAAAACAGCCCCATTGCCAAATTCATTTCCAAACGTGGCGAAGGGATTCATCATATTGCTTTTGCGGTAGAAAATATTGTCGAAGAAATGGAACGCTTGAAAAAGGAGGGGTTTACATTGTTAAATGACCAACCCAAGAAAGGTGCGGACAATAAATTGGTGGCTTTTTTGCACCCAAAATCAAATCACGGGGTTTTGGTGGAATTGTGCCAGGAAATTGACTGAAGTTTAGGTCATAAAAAAGATTAGTCCCTGACTTATTTCTATTCTGAAGATGTTTTTATTCATTATAAATGATTTTTAAATCATTCATGATATGGGGCTTTAACTTGGGGTTTATGAATTTTTCAGAAACCAAATCCACTTTTATATTTAATTTATTCTGTAATTCTTGTTGAAGTCGAATTAATTTAAACAAGCCAATAGTTTCTTTGAAATGATATAAAATATCAATATCACTATTCGCAGATGCCTCATTTTTTGCCACAGAACCGAACACGCCAATTTTGGTGGGTTTAAAAGGTTTCATAGCATCTATAATAATATCGATTTGATTCTGTGTAAGCATAGTTCAAAAATAGGAAAATTATGGGTTGCTTACTTAATCGAAGTTTAATAAAAAATAAATTAGATTATAGGACGAAAACAAAAAAGGGTTACAGAAGGGCAACCCTTTGATTATTACGTGGTCCCACCTGGGCTCGAACCGGGGACCACTTGATTATGAGTTGCGGTTTTGGCTGCTTATGAAAATAAATGTGCTGATTTGTAAGGCGTTACCCTTTTAAGTCTGTTTGTTTTAATTAAAATGTTGGTGCGTTTTTTGGTGCTGCATAAACTCAATGTTTGAAGGTTAACCGTGCATCGACCGCCACCCAATTTTCCGATCCTCCGCCTTCATATACTTGCCATTCCAGATACCGTGTGAATTGTAATGAATTTGCCGTTACCGCCACATTATCAAAATCAGTTCCTCCTATGCTTATGGTTTTTATTTTTCCGTTTGAATATTCAACCGTGTAGGGAAACGGTACGCTTTCTCCGGAAGGTAATACCCTACTTCCAGCTCCATCATCATGAAATTTAAAAATTGTTCCTGGCTTTTCATCCATCAAAATATCTTGAATTTCCTGCTTGCTGCGCGGTGGTTCAGAATTGACCCCTATTTCCAACACTTCCGCACTTTGGAAATTCCAATCGCCGTGATCTATCAATAATTGTAATTCGGTTTCCGAAGATCCGCCGCCGCCATCGTCTTTGCTGCATGAAACCAATAAGGCCAAGGCCGAAATAAATAGGATTGTTTTTTTTATTTTAAAAAATTTAGGTTAATATTTGATTTAATTATTCTTTTAATTTAGTTGCTTTCCAAACCACGAACGATCCTGTTTTCAGTTAGCCGTAAAATTCAAAAACTATAACCTAATCTTATCCCTAACCGTGACTCCCAGTTGTCCACATTTTTGTTGTCGATGCCACCTTTTCCCTTCACTTCTATTTTCCACATTGTACCGATGTAAGGAACAACCGCTATGGGGCCAAGCATTAGTTTGTACCCAAATTCCGGGGCGAAAAAGGACCAGTATTGATATTCCGCATTTGCACCATCTTCGTCATATTTAAATTTTCCATTTGAAAGACTATTGGAATAGTACAAACCTTTCCAAGCATGTGTTTTGCTTAAAAAGTTGGTGGTCCCAAGTTCGGAAACATAGCCAGTCATGTCTACTTCCGCGCCGCCAGCTTCATAAGTGAACCCCGCGTATGCAATGTTTCCGTGCCAAAAAATTTGATTATCGAAAACGTTTGCCGCTGCTTCAAAATAAACCCCAATTTGCGCGGGAAGGCCACCGGTATAAAGATAAACGGTAACCGTTCTGTTTTCGGGAATCGTGGCTGTTTCGTTTTCCGTTTGGTTTTGGGCGAAAACCGACCCGCCCACGATTAGGGCTGTTGCTAAAATCACTTTTTTCATTTGGTTATAAAATTTAGGTTAATATTTAATTTTTGCTCCATTATCCTTCTTGAAAAGGGATTTCTCATTGAAAGTTTGTAATGACAAGAAATCACAGAAAATAGAAACATATTATATAAATTGAGTCATTAGTGTCCGATAAAAAAAGCCTCATAAATCGAGGCTTTTTTCGTATATAGAAGAATTAATCTCTGACAAAAAATTCAACTATGGGTAAAAGTACTATTTTTTTCGGACAGCCGATATTCAGTCAAATGATAGGTTTGC
>JBDNFD010000083.1:0-3204 GCA_041689995.1 Flavobacteriaceae bacterium
AACAACTTGGAGGATTTGGAAAATTTGAACAGCTTGAGGTGCTGTGCGAAAAATCCCGGTTGTTTCCAAGTCTGCTGAAAAAGTGTTTTTATTTCTTGGGTTTTAGTAATATCTTTGTGAAGTAGCATATTTGTATTTTTTTGTTGGTACTATAAAAATACAGTAAAACCAGGCATTAAGCAAGGTTTGTATGCTACTATTTTTTGTTTTTATTCCTTTGCAGAGTCAATGTTTTCGGGGTGCGAAACTTGAGGATCTAATAAGACATACGCATTATGGGCATTTATTATAATATCGCTAATTTTATCTTCTTCAAAATTTTCTTGATAAGCCTGATTATAGACTGGAACAGCATTGCTGCTACTATTTGATTCGTCCGAATTACTACAGGATACTATTATTACAATAAAGATCAGAAATAGCTGAGATTTCATTTTGTTCAATTTATTTAAAGATAACGTTTTGTATAAAAGAAAATTAGACCGAAAGGAGAATATTTTTCGGTTGAACACATAAACAAAATGCAGATCATAAAAAAAAACCACCCTGCTTTGGGTGGTTTTGTACCTTGGGCGGGAATCGAACCCGCACATCCGAAAATACTGGATTTTGAATCCAGCGCGTCTACCAGTTCCGCCACCAAGGCTGCGTTCAACTTTGAGGAGGCAAAAGTAAAAAATAATTTCGTAACCCCATTAAAAGAAATCGAAAATATATTCTTCCCGTTTTAAATAAATCCCTAAATTTGAAGCTCATTAAAAATGAGGCCGTAACCGTTTCTAAAACAACTGTTCAACATGCCCGATACGATGTCCGATGCCAAGCTTTTTGCCTGTTCCCAGAGTATGGAATTGGCACAGCGTATTGCAAATGCTTACGGCACAAAATTGGGAAATGTCATTACTTCCACTTATAGTGACGGGGAATTTCAGCCTTCTTTTGAAGAATCCGTGCGCGGTTCCAGAGTGTTTATAATTGGTTCCACCCATCCCGGAAGTGATCACTTAATGGAAATGTTGTTGATGTTGGATGCCGCAAAACGGGCTTCGGCAAGACATATTACAGCAGTTTTGCCTTATTTTGGGTGGGCTCGACAAGACCGAAAAGACAAACCAAGAGTTCCCATCGCTGCCAAACTGGTCGCGAAAATGTTGGAAACCGCAGGTGCTACCCGAATTATTACCATGGATTTGCATGCGGATCAAATTCAAGGATTTTTCGAAAAACCAGTAGATCATTTATTTGCTTCCACCATTTTTTTACCTCATCTACGAAAACTTAATTTAAGCAACTTAACCATTGCTTCTCCCGATATGGGCGGTTCCAAAAGAGCCTACGCTTATTCCAAAGCTATGGAAAGTGATGTGGTAATTTGTTACAAACAGCGGGAAAAAGCCAATGTAATTTCCCACATGGAACTGATTGGCGACGTGACCGGGAAAAATGTGGTATTGGTTGATGACATGGTCGATACCGCCGGAACGCTTACAAAAGCAGCGGAAGTGATGATGGAAAAAGGCGCTGTTAGTGTGCGTGCAATTTGTACTCATCCCATTTTGTCCGGAAAAGCTTATGAACGGATCGAAAAATCCAAATTGATCGAATTGATCGTCACTGATTCAATTCCTTTAAAACAAAAATGCGATAAAATAAAAGTAGTGAGCTGTGCAGAACTATTCGGCTTTGTAATGAGAAGTGTTCATGAAAACAAATCCATTAGCGAAAAGTTTTTGATGTAACCTTATCAAAAATTACGAAAGTCAAAAAAATGATTTTCATATCTTCCAATTAAGATAAAAACCGCATCTTTGCAAGCCAAAAAATAAGAGTGTAGAAATACATCAACCGAAAATTTAATAACTAGTAACTCAATAATAAATAACTCAATAACAACAAAAAATGAAGTCAATTACGATCAACGGATCTAAAAGAGAAAGCGTGGGCAAGAAAGCTACCAAAGCCCTACGTAATGCTGGAGAGGTTCCTTGCGTATTATACGGAGGGGAAAAACCAATGCATTTTTCAGCACCTGAAGTTGCATTTAAAAATCTGGTTTACACGCCCGATGTGCACATTGTAATCGTAGAATTAAAAGACGGAAGCAAAGTGAACGCGGTTCTCCAAGACATTCAATTTCACCCTGTTACCGATGCAATTTTGCATATGGATTTCTATGAATTCCAAGATGACCAAGAAATCAGCATGGAAATTCCTGTTCATCACGAAGGAGTTCCTCGCGGTGTGAAAAACGGAGGGGTTTTACGATTCAACCTTCGTCGTATGAAGGTCAAAGGTTTGGCAGATAAATTACCCGATTACGTTTTGGTGGAAATCAGCCAATTGAAAATCGGCGATAAGTTTTATGTGACTGAACTCAAAAGTGATGATTTCACAATCCTTCACCCAGAAAACACCGTGATTTGCCAAGTGAGAACTTCCCGAAATATCATCGAGGATACTGAAGTGGAAGAAGATGCATCTGAAGTGCCAGCAATTGAACAAACAGCCGACACCGAACAATAAGATCACATTTTTAAATATTCGAAGTAAAAAACATCCACACCACGTGGATGTTTTTTATTTTTGTGGAAAATGAAGAATTATGTTTTCATTGTTTCAAAAATTATTCGGAAAAGAAATCCTTAGAGAAGAAATTGATCCTATGAAAAAGTTTTTAATTGTTGGTTTGGGAAATATTGGTCCGAAATATCATAATACCCGTCATAATATTGGCTTTAAAATACTCGATTTTCTTGCGAAAAAATTAGATCTTACTTTCGAAACGGAAAAATTAGGTGACAGATCTACTTTCAAATTCAAGGGGCGGACTTTTATTTTGTTGAAACCAAGTATGTTCATGAATTTAAGCGGGAAAGCGGTTCGGTATTGGATGGAAAAAGAAAAGATTCCGATGGAAAATTTGTTGGTTATCACGGATGATTTAAACCTTTCTTTCGGAACCTTGCGCCTCAAAACAAAAGGAAGTGATGGCGGCCACAATGGGTTGAAAGATATTCAGGCCCAATTGGGAACTGATCGATATAACCGGTTTCGCTTCGGAATTGGGGGTGATTTTTCCCAAGGACAGCAAATCGATTATGTGCTTGGCGAATGGGGCGATGAAGAAGAAAGCAACATGCTTGAACGTTTGGAAACTTCTGTTGAATTGATAAAATCTTTTGGAACGGCAGGAGTGAATAATAC
>JBDNFD010000084.1:0-2082 GCA_041689995.1 Flavobacteriaceae bacterium
ACGATTCCCTGCGCGACGCCGCCAACCAAAGCGTCACCAACGCCGGGCAAATCGTCCAAAACGCCTTCAACGAATTTGAAATTGGCATCGTTTTGCCAAACCCGGTTGTGGAAGGAACAATTGTCCGGTACCTGCACGATGCCTCTTTGCTGAAAACCTATTATTTCCACACCGACCATACTTCGGCTTCGCGCAGCACGGGTTTGGGCAGTTCCAATTATATCACTAACTTCGCAGGTATCGTAACGCAGCATAACTTGTCCCGCCCAAGCGGGATGGAATACTTCCGCTTTGGCGAAATCGGAGCTCAGCGGAGATTCATCGAACTCCAATAAAAAAATAAAATGTATGTGAGATAAATGCTTGTGGAAGAACATTTGAACTCCAACAACGAGCCCTTTAAATTCAATGGCAAAGAACTCGATGAAGAAACGGGGAATTATTATTACGGGGCGAGGTACTATAACCCGAAATGGAGTATTTGGTTGAGCGTGGATCCGTTGGCGGAGGAACGGCCTGGAATGTCACCATACAATTATGTGCAGAACAATCCGCTCAACAGGATAGATCCCACGGGGGCATTAGATGAGTCTGTGCAAAATGCAGATGATATTAGGTTTAGGGATAAAGAAGGAAACTTGATAGCGACCTATTATACAGATAAGGTTGATGATGATGTTTACCTGCCGGTTTCTGCGGAAGAAACAAATATAAACCTAAATGAACAGTTGGGGAAAGTAGATATGGAAGATGTTGATGCTGTAGGAATAGGTGGTAATTGGGATTTTACTTTTGTGATGGGTGGAGGCAAAAGCCTTGAAGCTGTTTATTTCTTAGATGGAAAAGATAAAGGTTCGTATGAATTTTTTGAGACAACCCGGCAAAACGTAGGCATAAATGGAGGTGTAGGAGTATATGGTATTTTTGCTGACTTTCAAGGTAAAGATTCTCAATTAACTATGGGTGATTATAAAGGAAAATCTTTTTCCATAAGTGCAGGAATAAGAGGTCCTTGGATAGGCAGCTACAGTAAGTTTTGGGCTCCAGACCCTCAAATTAATGACAAATCAGGTTTCAAATCACTTTTCAATAAAGACTTAAGGCTTTGGTCTGGTTACACTGTAGGAGGAGGAGCTGGTGCTGGACTACAATGGAGCAAACAGAAAACGTCAATATATAAAAAATAGTTTACCAATATGTATTCAAAATATAATATAATAATATGCTTTTGGCTCAGTATTTCTTGCTTTAGCTGTGATAATAGAACCGTAGTGGAAATGTATAAAGAAGAACTTATAACTCCTACATTTGAAGGGATTGTGGATTCAACAGAGTTGTGGAAAGGAGGAGGATTAGTTGTAAGTTTAAAAGGAAAAAAAGAAACTGTAGGAATTACCAATGACCATAGTGTACTAGAAGAAATAAGAAAAGGAGATTTTTTTAAAAAACTGCCAAATAGCAATAAATGTTATATAAAAAGACAAGATAGTATTTTTTATTTTGATTGCGTTAGCTTAAAAAGGTTGAATGAAAAGGATAGAAAGGGCATAGGTAAAATTGAGCAATGGGATAGAAATAAAATAAATCATTGGATGGTTACAAACTAAAAATAACCAAAGCCCCGTGGCCATTTATACCTACGATGCCGCCGGGCAGCGGACGGTGAAATACAACTGGGACCGGTTGGATATTTTCTCCAATGCCCACAAGGTGGCGGAGAAACAAACCCAACACGCTGCTATACCCCAATGGGCTATTGGTAGCCAAGGTTTTGCCGCAGGCCAACAAAACAATCACCTACACCAAATATTATTATATCGGCGCGCGAAGGCTGGCCAGCAGAACGGGGAGCATGGAAAATTTGGGACTGTACCCCAAAGGAATAGAAGTGTTTTTCCCTTCTTTGAACGTTGATTTCCTGCGCGACGCCGCCAACCAAAGCGTCACCAACGCCGGTCAAATCGTCCAAAACGCCTTCAACGAATTTGAAATTGGCATCGTTTTGCCAAACCCGGTTGTGGAAGGAACAATTGTCCGGTACCTGCACGATGCCTCTTTGCTGAAAACCTATTATTTCCACAC
>JBDNFD010000085.1:0-57470 GCA_041689995.1 Flavobacteriaceae bacterium
GAGTTATGAGTTATGAGTTATGAGTTATGAGTTATGAGTTATGAGTTATGAGTTATGAGTTATGAGTTATGAGTTATGAGTTATAAATTACAAATTTTGAACCATAATTTCCTACCTTGAATTATCTTCCCTCTTCTTCAGGTTTACTGAAAATATAATCGGGGGCCAAGGATTTTTCAGCAGATTCTTTTACGGTTTCTTTCAAATTCTCAGGTTTGATTTCCTTATTTAGAATCTTTCGAACCAATTCCGAAAAAGTATCGAAATCGACGGTATATGAAACTCCAGCGCCCTGTGTATATCCGATTTCTTCGCCAATATAACGAATGTTATTTTCACGGTTAAAAACCTTGAATCGCAAAGTTCCTTCTTCATTTAAAAGAAAATTGATCTCCATATTCCCCACTACGAGTGATTCTGAAACACCTCCAATTGGAACTCCAACTTGCCCATTGAAAACAATGTTTTTACTAATTTGTGTTGAAACCGTAACCCCTACCCGATCCGCCACGCTCTGATCTGGCGTACGATCGCCTTGAACATAATTAAGCCCTAAATCGAATTTTCCATTCTCATCGGCAAAAATATCATTCACCAAACCAGAAGCTTTTTCCAAAAGATTACCGGTAGGAGCTTGTCGCAATGTGGATTCGCTATAAAAATTCCCCGAAGATATCAAGGCCAAAGCTTGGGTTTCTTTACTTTGTCTGTTGTTTATTTTATATTCCAATTCTGATTTCACCGTGGAACTCAAATTTGGATAGCGAATATCGAAAGTGATCTCTGGTTGCACAATTTGTCCTTCCAACATAATGACCACATCTACGGGGATTTTTCGGTTAAAACTTGGATTTTCCAATAAAATTGCCGGATTCGCATGGGTAGTATAAACCGCTTTTACATTCAAATCGGCACGAACCGGACTACCGTTCCAGTTAATGCTGCCCCCCGACTCCACCTGAAATGCCTTTGCAATGATTCCGGCATATTTAAAGTTATAAACTCCTTCATACACGACAAAATCACCCCACATATTAAATTTTCCGTTGGTGTTTATCTCGATACGTAAAATTCCCGCGCCACGGCCTTCCAGCGTACTTCCATTTATTTTATCAACCACAATTTCCACTAAGGCATCACGGGTTACGTTTAGGTCAAAATTGATTTCCAAGCCCTTTGCTTCTTGGATAAAAATTTCTTTTCCGGACAATTTCGCCGTTTTTTCATCGGGACTTAAAAAATAGATATAGGAATTATCGCCAATGGCCTGCGTATCGTTCAGTGGAATTTTAAATGTTGTTCCTTTTTCGGTGCTGGCGTCGACATTAATGACCAACTCGTTGGTGGGGCCAACAATAGAGGCATTTCCTTTAATAAAAGCGGTGCCATAATAAAGGGAAGTTTCAGAAGATTTTGTGTTCAACACCAATAATCTGTCGGTTGAAATATGTAAGTCGAGTTTCCACTTTTTGAAATTTTCATGAGAAATATTGCCCGCAAGAATTCCCTCGGTTTGGTATTTGGTATCCCGAATGGGCATATTATCAAAAGTGAATTTTTGTTGGCTCAGGTTAATTTCGGCATTGTCCTCAAAATCGAAATCCACATTCAAATAAGGAACGCGCAAACCTGCTTTTTCTAATATCAATTTTCCTTCGATATCCGGGTTTTTATAATTCCCCGTAACCGAAGCATGGCCAGAAACCAATCCGCGGATATTGGAAATAACATCTTTTCCCATCGCACTAAATGCCGAAAGTTTGAATTTTTCCAGAGCAACATCCAAATCAATCGTTGAATTTCGACCATTCACATCAATATTACCTTCCGCTTTCAAAAAGTCATATTCTTGATTCCTAAGAATGGCGTTGATATCATAATTCGTAAGACTTTCATTACCTTTAATATCCAATGTTAGGTTGCCATAAGAAACTTCGTTTATGGAAACGCTATCGATTGTCAAAGAAGTTGTGGGTAAATAAACGCCATTTTCCTGCAATAAATGAATGTTTCCATTGATGGTTCCTCCAAGTTGAAGGCTGTCTAAAATAGGCGTTACCTTGTTCAAATCGACATCTTGAAACGAAATTTGGAAATCTTTATTAGTGGTGTCGCGCTTCACGCCGCTTAATCGAATCACCTCATTTTCGTGGCTCATCACTAAAGAATCCACTCTAATATCCCGAAAATTATTATCGAAAATAACCCGATTCGAGACGTTATTTTTTTCGTTCAAATACCAAACACTTTCTTTGAATTTAATATCCGATTTCCGGATTCCAACCACCGATTTTCCATTTGGATTAATAGTATGGTACAAACTCAAATTGAATTCATCATTGTTTTTTGTGCCGCCCGTAAATTCCGTTCGCATAAAAAGCGTGTCCCTCAAGGTTACATTTATCAAGTTGAAATTCGATACATTATAAACGTCGGTGGAAATACTATCGGCCTGAACATACATATTGAAAAGCGGATTGGAGTTATCTACCTGCACGTTCACTTCTCTTAAAGTATTCTCGAATGCCTTTATTTTAGGCGATTTAAAAGTTAGTTTGAATTCCGATTCATCTGACGACACGCTTCCTTTGATGAAAGTTCCCGGCGCCAATTCAATTTTTGGAAAAAACAATTCCACAATTTTATTATAAATGTCAAAATCAAAACTCAAATATTGATTCGTGGTAATGACCGTGGGTTTATAATTCGTATAAAGACTCGCCACCGAATTGTGGAACAAAGCCGGAATTTCCGCCAAATCAAATTTTCCTTCTATTTTCCCATTGATCACATCCGGAGAATTAACTTCTATCGTTCGTTCACCTTGCTCGTCAAATGTTGATGTTACTTCCAGTTTTTCAAAAATATAAGTGTCATTAGTATTTTGATAAGAAGTATTTGTAAAAAGAACATTCCCGAACATATTATCCAAATTGGTGCCGCTCATATTTATGAGCACATTTCCTTTGAAAACCGCCAAGGTATCGCGTTTAACAAAGTTCAGCACGTGTAAATCGGCATATTGAATATCCAAATTGAAATTATAATTACTTATTTTTGGGGAAATATTCGCCGTTCCATTAAACTTAAATTGAACGTTGGGATCGTTCGCAACAATATCTCCGTTGAACACTGAATTATGCAAAACGCCGAGGACATCAATGTTTTTATAGCGATATTCATTGAACTTAAATTCCGAAATTTTTCCTCGAATGCTGCTATTCAACGTTTCTTCAGAAAATCCGACCCCATCAACTTTTAAATTGAAAGAGGTGGTCCCAATTGCTTTACTGTCCAGTAATTTTCCCAGATTGAAACGGTTAGCCTTAATACTTCCCTTGTAAGAAATAAAATCAGGATCGTTAAAATCGCCCAAATGCAAGTCCACAGTGGCATTTCCCAGTTGTGTGAAAATAGTTGATTTGGTTTCAAGAGTGGTTGCCGTAACTTCTGCAAAACCTTCCAATCGAACATTTCCGAGACTGCGCAATTTTTGGGGCAATTTTCGCAAAACGGCTGGAAGCAAATCCATCAGATCATAATAATTGCTGGAAAGTTGATCAAAATCACCGGTTACTTTAAAAGCATCTGCGCCAGAAAATAAGCCTTGTAAACGCACTTCTCCATCTATCTCACTGCGATCCATTCCTGTTAAATGCAAATCGCTCAAAACGAAATTATTTAAAGTCCCGTCCATTTTTCCATCCAAAACCAAAGCTCCGTCACTTCCAAATCCGGCATAAAATTGGTTCAAATCCTTTAGAGAAACTTCAGAATCCCTGAAAACAGCCTTAAAATCCACCAAATTCTCAAAATCTGAAAAATCTTCCAAGGTATAATCCAAAACCACATCGGCATTCAAAACCGAAGTCGGAGTTCGTAGGTTAAGTTCTTTCGCTTCCATTCCCGTGGGGGAATAATTATAATCGGTTGAAAGATTTTCAATCCTCAAACCCCTAACTTCATTGGCATTCAAAGTATTTATCTTCACCGCAATATCACGTCCATTTATGTTGAAATTAGATGCATCAATATTCAAACTGTCCAAACCGATAATTAAAGGCGTCGGCAAGTTTTCATCGGTAAAACTAAAATGCCCATCGGTAATAATGGCGTGATCCAAACTCAAAAGGAAATCCTTTTTCTTTGCGAGTGTATCGGTTTGAAATTTCCGTGTAAACATTCCAAAATTATCACTCTCCTCGCCTTTGTATTTGCGAATTTCAAAAACGAGTCCATCCACCGCAGCATTTCCCAAAACCGGATTTCCGGATAAAATTCCCGAAAGGCTCAAAATTGAAGTCCGAATTTCACTGGAATAAATTAAGGTGTCTTTATGATGATCCAAAATAAGAACTTGGTGCAACCAAACAGTTCCGTCATAGGACAAGCCCAATTTTTCAACATTCATGTTCACATCGTAAGTTTCATTCAAATTACCAATTAATTTTTTGGCAACGGAAGTTTGAACGGCAGGAATAGAAAAAAGAAGCACCAAAATGATGAAAAAAAGCAGAATTGCCACAATTACCCTAATTAGTATCTTAAAAAACTTTTTAATTATGTCGTATTTTAAATTAATCTTAACGCGCCGATTTCCTTGAAAAGAATTAGCTTAATTTTGTGTTCGGTTTTAAAACGGGTAAATGGCAAAACCTTTCTTAGCTACAAATTTAGGTAGCTTTATTAACAATATGAACAATTTTTATGCCTAAAAATTCACAATGAATTCTAAAGAAATCCTGATCCTCGGAATTGAATCTTCTTGCGATGATACGGCGGCAGCGGTACTTTGTAACGGAAAAACATTGAGCAATGTGGTGGCCACACAAGAAATTCACAAAGAATATGGCGGCGTGGTTCCAGAATTGGCGTCGCGCGCGCATCAGCAAAACATTGTTCCTGTGGTGCACCAAGCTATAAAAAAAGCCGGAATCACAAAGGAAGATCTCAGTGCCATTGCTTTCACCCAAGGCCCAGGACTATTGGGATCATTACTTGTTGGCACCTCTTTTGCAAAATCATTGGCTTTGGGATTGGAAATTCCGTTAATTGGAGTGAACCATATGCAAGCCCATATTTTGGCACATTTTATTGGTGAACCGGGTTTTCCAAAACCTGAATTCCCTTTTTTGGCAATGACATTAAGTGGCGGCCACACGCAGATTGTGCTCGTAACGTCCTATTTCGAAATGGAAGTCATTGGCGAAACTTTGGACGATGCCGTGGGGGAAGCCTATGACAAATGCGGAAAAATGCTTGGACTTCCTTATCCGGGTGGGCCACATCTGGACAAGCTTGCGGCACTTGGAAATCCGAAAGCCTTTCCTTTTTCAAAACCAAAAGTGAAGGATTTAGATTTCAGTTTCAGCGGATTGAAAACTGCTGTTTTATATTTTTTACAACGCGAAGAAAAGAAAAACCCTAAATTCATCGAAGAAAATCTAGAAGATATTTGTGCCTCTTTTCAATATACCGTAGTGGAAATTTTGATGGACAAGCTGAAAAAAGCTGTCAAACAAACAGGAATCAAACAAATTGCCATCGGTGGCGGAGTCTCGGCGAATAGCGGCATTCGAAAAGCTTTAATTGAAGCAGAAAAAAATTACGGCTGGAAAACTTATGTCCCAAAATTAGCTTATACCACAGATAATGCGGCTATGATTGCTATTGTCGGATATTACAAATTTTTGGAAGGGAACTTCTCCCAACAATCGGTGTCCGCCAAAGCACGCTATTCCATTTAAATCTAAAAAATTATTCGTTGTTGAAACTTGCCCCAAACAGTTCAAATTTTTTGGTATATTTCGAAAAATCAATTCGATGATAAAATAAAGGATTTATGCAGTTGTTCCACCATCCAGATATGGATATAAAAACCAAGGAAGTTCTATTCGATCGGGAAGAAAGCAAACACATTTCTAAAGTACTCAGAAAAAAAGAAGGTGACATTTTAAAGGTCACCAACGGAAAGGGAATTTTATTCTCTGTGGAAATTACCGGCGATGAGAATCGGCAAATTATCGGAAGAATTTTGGATTATGAGGTCGAAAAGCCCAAACCTTATTCGCTTCATCTTGCGGTTGCACCTACAAAAATGAACGATCGGTATGAATGGTTTTTGGAGAAAGCAATGGAAATCGGCGTAAATGAAATTACTCCGGTTTTATGCGAACACAGTGAACGAAAAACAATCAAGATGCAGCGTTTCGAGCGGGTTTTGCAAAGTGCCATGAAACAATCCCTTCATTACAGTTTGCCCGTTTTGAACGATTTGGTATCTTTTTCCGAATTTGTGGAAAATGAAAAAAACGATCAGCTTTTTATTGCCCATTGCGAAGAACAGAAAAAAACACCTTTACAAAAAGCGTTGCAACCTTCGAAAGGTGTGAGTATATTAATCGGGCCGGAAGGCGATTTTTCGTCGCAAGAAATACAAGTGGCTTTGCAGACGGGTTTTGTGCCCGTAAGTCTGGGAAACAGCCGATTGCGCACCGAAACTGCGGCAATTGTTGCATGCCACACCGTCGCGCTCATCAATGAACCTCAGGTCTTATGAAAAATTTGTTTTCCTTAATTTGTGTCTTCGTTTTCTGCAGCCAACTTTCGGCTCAGGAAATCGCTTTGCTGAAATACAATGGCGGTGGCGATTGGTATGCAAATCCGACTTCCTTGCCCAATTTGATCAGCTTTTGCAATGAAAGTATCAACACATCAATTGTCGCAAAACCTGCAACCGTAGAGCCATCCAGCCCCGCTATTTTCCAATATCCTTTTGTTCATATGACAGGACATGGAAATGTGTTTTTCAATGTGGAAGAAGTTGAAAATTTACGAAATTATCTTTTGAGCGGCGGTTTTCTGCATGCCGATGACAACTATGGAATGGACCAATATATTCGGCGCGAAATAGCGAAGATTTTTCCCGAAGAAGAACTTGTGGAACTTCCTGCAGACCATCCGATATTTTCTGCCGCTTTCAACTTTGAAAATGGGTTGCCGAAAATCCATGAACACGACGGAAAGCGACCACGAGCTTTCGGTATTTTTCACGAAGGTCGCCTGGTTTTGCTTTATACATACGAAACCGATCTTGGCGATGGCTGGGAAAATCCGGAAGTGCATAATGATCCGCAAGAAGTTCATTTGAAAGCTTTGCGAATGGGCGCGAATATTATTTCTTATGTTTTTAAACATTGAAGAACCCAAAGTTTTCAAAAAATTTTAGGTTCTTGGTACAAAAATAAAAAAATAGACCTTATTTTTATAACAAAAAATAGTTACTAGTGGATTCGAAGAGTATTTCATACGGTATATTGAGAGCGGTCGCTATTTTGGCTGGGGTTGCGCTGCTCTGTTATTTTCTTTATGAAATTCAGTCCATTATAGTTTATATACTTATCGCAGCGGTAATTTCACTCATTGGAAGACCTATTGTTTTCTTTCTGAAAGAAAAACTACACCTTCCAAATATGCTTGCCGTCATCGCGGTCCTGCTTTTGGTTGTCGCCATTTTTGTCGGCCTGATTCTTTTGTTCATTCCTATTATTTTGCAACAGAGTGAAAATATTGGCCAAATTAACATGAATGCTTTTCGATCGGATTTGGGCGCATTGAACCTCCAGATCAAAGAATATTTGGGCGTAAAGGAACTCGATCTAGTACAACTTTTCAAACACACTTCTTTCTTTCACGAAATGGATATGAAAAAAATTCCAAATTACATGAACCTCGTTTTTGGAAGTTTGGGTGTCATTCTTGTGGGCGCATTTGCGATTATATTTATTTCTTTTTTTCTGTTGAAAGACAGTAAATTGCTCTTGAACAGTATCTTGGTTTTCTCGAACCATGGTGATGAAGAACGTTTTCAACGTGTTTTTCTGAAAATTAAGAATTTGCTTTCACGCTATTTTATGGGGCTTTTTGTCCAAATTTCGGTGCTTTTCGTGCTTTATACTGTTTTGTTGCTGGTTTTTGAAGTTGATAATCCAATCGCTATCGCATTTGTGTGTGCTTTTCTGAATATTGTTCCCTATCTCGGCCCGATTGTCGCTGGGGTTCTTATGATGCTTTTCGTTTTTTCCAGCAATCTCGGAGCCGATTTTTCAACCGTCATTCTGCCACGCGCTCTTTATGTGTTAGGTGGTTATTGTCTCGCCCAAATCGTTGATAATTTTATCAGTCAGCCTTTGATTTTCGGAAAAAGCGTTCGCTCCCATCCTTTGGAAATATTTCTGATCATTTTAATTTTTGGCCTTCTCTTCGGTATTCCGGGAATGATTGTCGCTATTCCTTTTTATACGGCGGTAAAAGTTATTGCCAAGGAATCCCTCAGCGAATATAAAATTGTCAAAAACCTAACCCGTGACATGTGATTTTGAACAAATTCCTGTTAAATACTGAAATCCAAGAATTTATAAATGAGCATTACAAAGAAGATATTGCTCCATTTATTTTAAAAGGAAGTCCATTTCCACAAGTTTCGGTTCAAGAAATCGCAACCCAAATGGAGGGAAAGAAAAAAGCAGAAAAAAAGTTGCCTACATGGTTTTCTTCGGGAAAAACCCTATATCCACGAAAATTGAATTTGGCACAAACTTCCTCTGAAATTACCGCCAAATATAAAGCGGGTTTAGTGAGCGGAAAAACCTTAGTCGATTTGACAGGTGGATTTGGAATCGATAGTTTTTTCTTTTCGAAAAAAATTACACAAGTCATTCACTGTGAATTAAATGAAGAACTATCACAACTATCTGAACATAATTTTAGAGTATTAAGGCTTCAAGAAAATATTGATTTTTTCCATGGAGATGGAATAGGATTTCTTCGGAAAAGCACCCAAACTTTCGATTGGATTTATCTAGATCCATCTCGAAGGACAAAAACAGGAAAAAAAGTATTTAAATTAGAAGATTCTGAACCAAACATCATTGAAAATCTATCTCTACTTTTTAAAAAAACCGACCATATTTTGTTGAAAACCTCTCCTTTATTGGATATTGACTTCGGAATTTCAGCTTTTAAGAAAGTGAGCGAAATTCACGTGGTGGCGGTTGGGAACGAAGTAAAAGAATTGCTTTGGATTTTATCCCCATCGCTTACCGAAAATGAAATAATTATTAAAACCATTAATTTTTCCGGGGAAAAAGAGATTCTTTTTAATGAAAACCGCTCTAAAGAACAAGTAGCAATAGGCACCTATTCCTCTCCTCTGAACTTTTTATATGAACCTAATTCCGCTATTTTAAAAGCTGGACTGTTCAACTCAATATCCTCACGATTGAAAATTCCGAAGTTGCATCCAAACAGTCATTTATATACTTCCGAAAAATTAGTGGATTTTCCGGGCAGAATATTCAAAATCCAAAAAGTCTTGCCTTTTAAACCAAAATTATTGAAACGCGAACTAAATATGGAAAAGGCAAATATCAGTGTTCGCAATTTCCCGAAAAGCGTAGAACAATTAAAAAAACAGTTGGGTTTAAAGGACGGCGGCGAACATTATTTATTTTTCACCACCGATTCAATGGGACAAAAAATCGTTTTGGCCTGCTTAAAAATTTGATGGCTTTCTGGAAAATTTAATTCAAATATGCTTGAGCACGCACCGGTTTCAATTTTTGGCGCAACGAATCCATTTCTTCCCTGGCAATTACCATAAATACCAAGGTATGCATTTCAGACACCTTTTCCGTGCCAGTAATATTGAACTGGGTTTTCTCTCTTTTTATAAAATCCTTCAAATGAATTTCGTGATGTTCGGCAATTCTATACGATTCCGTTCCACGAAAATCCCAAATCAATTTTATTTTTTCGGGTAATTCAGACTGATCCATTTTTATGCAATTTTTATGCAAAGATGAATTCTTTTCGATAAAATTCATTGACAATGTTCAAAATTTTTCGGCAAGTAACGCGTTATTTTAATCGTTGCCAGAACGCTTTGGTTTTCTTATTTTTGCGCACTGTTCTTTTCAAAACAATACGGCCCATGAAATTTAAAAATTTGTTTGTATTATTCTTTCTGAGCGCACCACTATTATTTTATGGACAACAACCAAAAGAAGTTCTTTTTACAGTGGATGGCGACCCGGTTTATACAGATACTTTCAAAAGAATGTACTCTAAAAATCAAGATTTAATCGCTGGGGAATCTGCGACACCAATCGCCGATTATTTAGATTTATACATCGATTACAGCCTAAAAATAAAGGAAGCCAAAGCCCAAAAATTAGATGAAAAGGCTTCTTTTCTGAATGAATTCAACAAATATCGCGCACAACTTTCACAAAAATATATTACGGAAAATGAAGTAACCGCGGAACTTGTTCATGAGGCTTACGACCGAACAAAAACCGCCGTAAATGCCAGCCATATTTTGATCACCCTGAAACCAAATGCCAATCCTGACGATACGCTGAAAGCTTATAATCATGTGTTGGAAATCAGGAAAGAGATTCTGGCCGGCAAAGCATTTCCCGATGCCGCAAGAGAATATTCCGAAGACCCTTCCGTCAAGAAAAATGGCGGTAGTTTAGGTTGGTTTAGGGCTTTTAAAATGGTATATCCTTTTGAAAATGCCGTTTACAATACTAAAGTTGGCGAAATTTCCATGCCGATCCGAACGCAATATGGCTATCATTTAATAAAAGTGAACGATAAAAGACCGGCCAAAGGAAAAGTGAAGGTGGCGCATATTATGTTGTTCGAAAATGGGAATGATTCGGTGCCGGATCCGCATAAATTGATTTTTGAACTTTACGATAAATTGCAAAATGGTGCCAATTTTAAGACCTTGGCAAAAAAGTACAGCGAAGACAAAAATACTGCTGTCAATGGAGGAGAATTGAATTGGTTCGATCCAGGGGATTTAAATGTTGAAAATTTTGGTGAAGTTGCATTTTCATTGGAAAAACCCGGTGACTTTTCAATACCCTTTCAAACTAAATTTGGATGGCATATTGTGGAATTAATTGAGAAACAACCTGTCGGTAGTTTTGAGGAGAACGAAGCCGAATTGGAAAAAAAGATCAAAAATGACGCTCGTGCTCACTTGATCAGTGATTCCATGTTTCAAGAAATTAGGGAAAAATATAAAGTCGAAAAAAACCAAAATGCACTTAATTTTTTCCATTCCATCGTAACCGATAGCATTTTGAAGGGCTCTTGGAAATTAGATACCAGCGCTATTCCACAGAAAACCAGTATTCAGATAGGAAAAGAATCTAAAACCTATACTGATTTTGCAAACTACATTGTGCGACGTCAGAAAACACCGATCCCTGCTTCCGATAAAAACAAATTACTGGATGAATGGTATAATGATTTCGTGAATAATTCCGTTTTGGATTATCACAGAGCGCATTTGGAGGAATCAAATCCGGAGTTTGCGATGATTGCCAAAGAATATTACAACGGACTTTTGTTATTTGATTTAATGGAAAAAAAAATTTGGGGCCCAGCAAAAAAAGATTCCCTGGCACTCAAAAAATATTTTGAAAAGCACCGAAAGAAATATGGTACCAAAAATTTGGAAGACGTCCATGGATTGGTGCAAAACGATTATCAAAAATATTTAGAGGCGATTTTGATGAAAAATTTACATAAAAAATTTGATGTAAAAATCAATGAAAAGAACTTGGAACAAGTAAAGAGATATTTTGAAAAACAAAAGTAACTATTTTCTTCTTTTCGGATTGATTTTTTCCTTATTAGGATGTGAAAAAGTCCCCAAGGAAGCCGTGGCACGCGTCAATGACACCTTTCTGTACCGTGAAGATATTTCGGATTTGGTGAGTAAAGAAATTTCTCCATTGGACAGTGCGGTGATTGTTTCGAATTACATAAAAAATTGGGTGACGGAACAAGTGCTTTTGGATAGGGCAAAGTTAAATTTACCCGAGGAAACCCAGAAAAAATTTAAAGCTTTGGTTCATGATTACGATAAAAACCTGCTTATCAAAGCCTATAAAGACGCTTTAGTGGAACAAAATTTGGATACTCTTTTGACCGACGAGGAAATCTCGGTTTTTTATGAAGGCCATAATAATATATTTTATTTGAACGAGAATTTGATAAAATTGCGCTATATTCATTTGAACGATTCCTTATCAAATTTTAAAGAAGTTAAAAAAGAATTTAAAGATTTTTCCAAAGAAGATTGCAAGAATTTACTCGATCAGGCATTACAATTCAATTCTTATTCGTTCAATGATTCTGTATGGATCAGCGAAATAAAGGTTTACGAACATATAAAACCTTTGAGCGCAAAGAACAATGAGACACTTTTAAAAAAATCGAATTTCATGCAACTTGAAGATTCATTAGGAGTATATTTGATTTTTGTAAACGACGTTCTGCTGCGGAACGAAAAAGCCCCATTAAATTACGTAAAGCCCACCATAAAACAGATTTTGTTGCACAAAAGGAAATTGGAGTTGGCAAAAAAAATGGAACAAGACATTAAAAACGATGCATTCAAAAATGAACAAATTGAAATCTATAATTAATCCCGTTTTTCTGTCCATTGTGGGCATGGGTTTTCCGTTTTTTTGTGCTGCGCAAGTATCTGCGACAGAAGAAAACAATAATCAAACAGATTCCACAGCAGTGGTTAATCAAGAATATATGATGGCAACGACCGATAGCCTCGAACAAATGAGCGGTGTTGTGAGGGATTCAGTTCCTTTTGAACCGTTCAAAATAGACGGAGTTGCGGCGGTTATTGGCGAACGGCTTATTTTGGAAAGTGATATTCAGAAAATGTATGCCGATCTGAAAAGCAAAGGAATCCCTACGTCAGGAATTACGGATTGCCAGTTGGCGGAACGATTGATGAAAAATAAACTGTACGCACACCAAGCCATTCAGGACAGTATAGTGGTAGATGACTCAAAGATTCAATCGATGACCAACCAACGAATCGATTATTTTGTGGACCAACTCGGCAGCATGGAAAAAATGCTCGAATTCTACAATATGGGCAGTGAAGCCGAACTTCGGGATAAACTTTTTGAAATTACAAAAGAACAAGAACTCAGCAAATTGATGCAAGAAAAAGTCATCAAAGATGTTGAAATTACTCCGGAAGAAGTTCGTACCTTCTTTAAAAATATCCCAGAGGATCAACGTCCAAAATTTGGTGACGAAGTAGAAATTGCCCAAATTGTAATAGAACCAGAAGTCCCGCAAGTCGAAGTACAGAAAGTCATCGATAAACTGAACAGTTTTCGCAACGAAATATTGGCGGGAGAATCGACTTTCGCCACTAAAGCAGTTCTATATTCCAACGATCCCGGCACAAGTAGTACCGGCGGCGCGATCACGCTGACCCGTGATTCCCGTTTTGTGCAGGAATTCAAAGACGTTGCTTTCAGTTTACAGGAAGGTGAAATAAGTAAACCTTTCAAAACAGAATTTGGCTATCACATCATTAAAGTCGATAAGATTCGGGGACAACAGATTGATGTGCGACACATATTGTTAATTCCGGCGGTTACGAAGGAAACCATACAGGCGGCAAAAGAGAAAATAGACAGTATCCGTGGATTGATTGTTTCTGGAAAAATGCAATTTTCGGAGGCAGCACAACAATTTTCCGATCAGAAAGAAACTCGCGAAGATGGCGGAAAATTGATCAATCCAACCACCGGTGACACCCGATTTGACCAGACGAAAGTAGATCCTTCCATCTACAATCAGGTGGTTGATTTGAAAGAAGGTCAGGTTTCGGGAGTATTGACAGATAATGATCGTTTAGGAAAATTATTCTATAAAATCATTACCGTGCTTCATCGCTATCCAGCACATATTGCCAATTATACACAAGATTTCACCAAAATCAAAGATTTGGCTTTAACCGAAAAAAAGTTAGATGTAATCGACAAATGGCAAGAAGAAACCATAGAAAACACATATATTAAGATAAACGGAAAATACCGGGATTGTGATTTCTTGACCGAATGGGTCAAAAAATAAATTAAATATCAATCCTATTCCAAAAAAACAGAAAGAATTCCATGTCCGACGTTGCAGCAATCGAAGCTTTGGTACAAAAACACGCCGAGCTAAAAAAAGAAATTTCTAAAGTAATCATTGGCCAAGATTTGGTTTTGGAACAAATATTACTTTCCATTTTTTCAGGCGGCCATGCCCTTCTGATCGGTGTTCCGGGACTTGCAAAAACTTTGATGGTCAATACGATTGCGCAAGCGCTCGGTTTGGATTTCAAGCGGATCCAATTCACTCCCGACCTGATGCCAAGCGATATTCTGGGTTCTGAAATATTGGATGAAAATCGAAATTTTAAATTTATGAAGGGACCTATTTTCGCAAATATTATTTTAGCGGATGAAATAAACCGGACGCCGCCCAAAACCCAAGCCGCTTTATTGGAGGCCATGCAAGAACGTTCGGTTACCATTTCGGGAAAAAACTACCCATTGGGAAATCCGTATTTTGTTTTGGCCACCCAAAACCCCATCGAACAAGAAGGCACTTATCCTCTTCCAGAAGCGCAATTGGACCGGTTCATGTTTGCCATCAATTTAGAATATCCTAGTTTTGAGGAAGAAGTTGAAGTTGTAAAAAGTACGACCACAGATCGCAAGGCAACTGTAAATCCTTTACTCAGTGCCCAAGAAATCATTGATTTCCAGCATTTGATCCGTCGGGTTCCGGTTGCTGACAATGTAGTGGAATATGCTGTGAACCTTGTCGGAAAAACACGGCCGGGTGGAAATTCTGCTCCGGATATCGTCAAAGAATACATCGATTGGGGAGCCGGACCGAGAGCTTCACAGAATCTGATTTTGGCAGCTAAATCCCATTCCGCCATCCACGGAAAATTTTCACCTGATATCGAAAATGTTCGGTTTGTAGCACAAGGAATTCTACGCCATCGGATTATTAAAAATTACAAAGCGGAAGCCGAAGGAATTACCGAAGAAAAGATCATAGAAAGTTTATTTTAGATTTACCGTTTCTGTCTTCTGTCTGAAATTCCCGCAAAACATTTTTATTCCTGGTAAAAGAAAAACGTTCCAAAATATTCATTTCCTAAATATTTATTTAAATTTTCTATATGTGTGCAAATATTCCTCGCCATATTTCCTCATTCGGCAAATTATATGACGAATATTTAAAATTACTTTGACTATTTTAAAATTCTGAAACATTTTTGTATTTTCGCGTGTCGAAAACAAACAGACAAATCATTTTTTAAAATTGATCATTTAAAAAAAGTGATTTCCAAGAAGTGATATTAAATATTTGTCCATTTCAACAAACCAATATATTATTTTATAGCCCTAAACCTATTATAAATAGTAACAAAGCATTCTATCTACCTTGCCAAATTTCATTTTCGGCTCATAGGATTTTATATTTATTCAGATAAGGTTATTTTAAAACAAAAAATTTTCAGATAATGGCGTACGACATTGAAATGATTAAAAAAGTATATTCTAAAATTCAGGAACGCGTGGACCAAGCTCGCAATATAGTGGGTCGTCCCCTAACGCTTTCTGAAAAAATATTGTATTCCCATCTTTGGGATGGGACTCCTTCCCGCGGATTTGAAAGAGGAAAAGATTATGTCGATTTCGCACCAGATCGCATTGCATGCCAGGACGCGACGGCGCAGATGGCCTTGCTTCAATTTATGCAAGCAGGAAAGGAGCAAGTTGCGGTTCCCACCACCGTTCACTGCGACCATTTGATACAGGCCAAACAAGGCGCAAAAATCGATTTGAAACGAGCAAATGAAACCAGCAATGAAGTTTTTGATTTCTTGGGGTCGGTCTCCAATAAATATGGAATAGGCTTTTGGAAACCAGGAGCAGGAATTATTCACCAAGTGGTTTTGGAAAATTATGCCTTCCCCGGAGGAATGATGATCGGTACTGATTCACATACTGTAAATGCGGGTGGATTGGGAATGGTCGCCGTTGGAGTTGGAGGCGCAGACGCTGTTGACGTGATGGCCGGAATGCCTTGGGAATTGAAATTTCCGAAACTGATCGGTATTAAACTAACAGGAAAATTGAACGGATGGACCGCTTCTAAAGATGTTATATTAAAAGTTGCCGGAATCTTAACCGTAAAAGGAGGAACCGGCGCCATTGTTGAATATTTTGGAGAAGGCGCAAAAAATCTCTCCTGCACCGGCAAAGGAACAATTTGTAATATGGGTGCGGAAATTGGTGCCACAACTTCTACTTTCGGTTATGACGATTCCATGGAACGTTTCTTACGCGCCACAAACCGCAATGATGTTGCAGATGCGGCCAATGACGTACGCCAATATTTGACGGGCGATCCGGAAGTGTATCAAAATCCAGCGCAATATTTCGATGAAGTGATCGAAATAAACCTTTCAGAATTAAAACCACATTTAAACGGACCGTTTACTCCAGATTTGGCTACACCAATTTCCGAAATGAGGGAAAAAGCATTGGCACATGATTGGCCGATAAAGGTCGATTGGGGCCTTATTGGTTCATGCACGAATTCTTCCTATGAAGATTTGACACGAGCCGCTTCCATTGCAAAACAAGCCGTGGATAAAAAAATTAAACCGAAATCAGATTTTGGGATTAATCCAGGTTCGGAGCAAATCCGCTTCACCGCTGAACGTGACGGATTATTGCAAATTTTTGAAGATTTGGATGCAACTATTTTCACCAATGCTTGTGGACCTTGCATAGGCCAATGGGATAGAAGTGATCGATTGGGTGACGAAAAAAACACAATCGTACATTCTTTCAACCGAAATTTTTCCAAAAGAGCGGACGGAAACCCAAATACACATGCCTTCGTTGGTTCCCCAGAAATGGTGGCGGCAATCGCTATTTCGGGTCGATTGGATTTCGACCCAACACGCGACAGTTTATTGAATGAAGATGGAATGGAAGTCATGCTTGAAGCACCTAAAGGAGTTGAATTGCCTCCCACAGGTTTTGATGTCGAAGACGCTGGGTTTATAGCACCAATGATGGACGGTGGTTCGGCGGAAATAATCGTTTCCGAAGATAGCGAACGCTTGCAATTATTAACACCATTTGAACAATGGGACGGTAAAAATTTACTTGGTGCGAAACTCCTGATCAAAGCCGATGGGAAATGCACTACCGATCATATTTCCATGGCGGGACCTTGGTTGCGATTCCGTGGACATTTGGACAATATTTCCAATAATTGTTTGATCGGAGCGGTAAACGCATTCAACATGAAAACCAATTTTGTAAAAAATCAGTTGACAGGTGAATATGGTGGCGTACCACAAACCGCTAGAGCATATAAAGCTGCAGATATTCCAACTGTGGTGGTGGGCGATCATAATTACGGAGAAGGATCTTCACGTGAGCATGCGGCAATGGAACCGAGACATTTAGGTGTCAAAGTTGTTTTGGTAAAATCTTTTGCGCGAATTCACGAAACCAATTTGAAAAAACAAGGTATGCTAGGGATCGTTTTTGATAATGAAGACGATTACGATTTAGTTCGGGAAGCTGATACTTTCAATTTTATCGATTTGGAAAATTTCGCCCCAGAAACCCCATTGACCATTGAGTTGGTTCACAACGATGGAACTAAAGATATCATTAAGACGAATCATACCTATAATGAAGCTCAAATTGCATGGTTCAGGGAAGGAAGCGCTTTGAATTTAATAAAAAAGGAAAACGCCGCTTAATAAATCTTTCAATTGCCAAAAAACCTGCACTATTTTTAAAACTTGGCAGATTTAAATATATTGTTGATTTATTTTCGAACAGGTTGATTTAGCACTAGATCCAAATATAAATTTACTTTATCCTTTAGTTCTTTCCGTGGAACAATGAAATCTAAAAATCCATGTTCCAATAAAAATTCGGCACTTTGGAAACCTTCCGGAAGATCTTGTCCCGTAGTATCCCGCACCACACGCGGACCGGCAAAACCAATTAAAGCGCCAGGCTCAGAGATATTAATGTCGCCCAACATGGCAAAAGAAGCAGTGGTTCCGCCCGTCGTCGGGTCTGTACATAATGAAATATATGGTATTTTCTTTTCGGCCAATTGAGCCAATTTTGCCGAAGTTTTGGCAAGTTGCATTAGGGATAATGCGGCTTCCATCATACGAGCACCACCTGATTTTGATATTACCATTAATGGAATATTATTTTTCAGGGAATAATCTGCGGCGCGTGCTACTTTCTCACCAACCACCGATCCCATAGAACCTCCAATAAATCGAAAATCCATACAAGCGACTACCAAATTATTCCCTTTTGATTTTCCAACCGCTGTGCGAATAGCATCCTTTAGTCCGGTTTTAGTTTGGGCTTCTTTTAAACGTTCCACATATTTTTTGGTGTCTTCAAAATTCAGCGGATCTTTGGAAGTAAGGTCTGCATCAAGCTCTTCAAACTCATTGTTATCAAATAGAATTTCAAAATATTCCTTGCTTCCTATTCGCACATGATAGCCGTCTTCTGGACTAACATAAAAGTTTTTCTCCAGTTCTTCGGCATCAATTATTTTCCCCGTGGGCGATTTATACCACAATCCTTTTGGCACATCCTTTTTGTCTTCGGTGGCCGTCTGTATTCCTTTCTTTGTACGTGTAAACCAAGCCATTTTTTCAATTTTGAATTATGAATTATGAATTATGAATTGGGAAATTTGCATTTCTGAATCTTAATTCTTCCTTCTGAATTATCAAAGAGTATTTATATTGTTCAAATCTTCAAAAGCCTTTTTTAAGCGCGTTTTAAAGGTAAGTTCACCTTCCCGCAACCATTTACGAGGATCGTAATATTTCTTGTTCGGCATATCCGGGCCATCGGGATTTCCGATTTGCGATTTCAAATACTCCTTGTTTGTGCCCATATAATCACGAATTCCTTCGGTAAAAGCATATTGCAAATCAGTATCAATATTCATTTTTACGACACCATATCCAATAGCTTCCCTGATTTCTTCCAACGAAGAACCGCTTCCACCGTGAAATACGAAATCGATATGGTTTTTTCCCACGCCATATTTTTTGGAAACATATTCTTGGGAATTTCTCAGAATTTTGGGTGTAAGTTTCACGTTTCCCGGCTTATAAACCCCGTGTACATTTCCAAAAGCTGCGGCAATCGTAAATTGATCGCTGACTTTGCTAAGTTCTTCATAAGCAAATGCTACCTCTTCGGGCTGGGTATAAAGTTTCGAATCGTCAACCCCGCTATTGTCCACACCGTCTTCCTCGCCACCCGTGATTCCCAATTCTATTTCCAAAGTCATTCCCATTTTGCTCATGCGTTCCAGATATCGCTTACTGATTTCGATATTTTCCTCGATAGGTTCTTCGGAAAGATCGAGCATATGTGAACTGTAAAGCGGTATTCCGAACAATTTAAAATGTTTTTCACTGGCATCAAGCAAACCATCGATCCACGGTAATAACTTCTTGGCACAATGATCTGTATGCAAAATCACCGTAGCTCCGTATGCTTCGGCCAGTTCATGGATATGTTTTGCCCCGGCAATACCCCCAAGAATAGCGGCGCGCTGGTTCACATTCGAAAGTCCTTTTCCAGCATTGAAGTGCGCTCCCCCATTCGAAAATTGAATAATAACAGGAGCATGCAATTCGGCCGCGGTTTCCATAACCGTGTTGATGGTATTTGAACCCACCACGTTCACAGCGGGCATCGCAAAACTATGTTTCTTTGCGTGGGCAAAAATTTCCTGGACTTCTTTTCCGGTGGCCACCCCGGGTTTAATTTTGTGATCCATAATTGAATTGGCTTAGAATTTATTTCAGCACAAAATTACTAAAATAAAACAGTTTAAAACGGATAGTTGATACCGAAATGATATACCGCATTTCCGAAGTTGTAATCACGGAACCACTTTTGGTCATCATTTGAAGGCGCATAGGTTTTGAAACCGACATCGATGCGGATCACAAAAAAATGAACATCGTAACGAAACCCAAATCCAGAACCAACGGCCAAATCAGAAAGATCAGAAAAGGAAGTAAAGGTTGAAGCTTCGTCGTTCACATTATCCAGAACGTGCCAAATATTTCCGGCATCGATAAAAAATGCCCCGAATAAATCCCCAAAAAGATTGAACCGATGCTCTATATTAAAAGCTAATTTAAAGTTCGCTTCATTGAATTCATTGGTGCCGCCGGTACTTCCTGGACCAAGGTCATAAGATTGCCATCCACGGTTATCATTTGCACCGCCAGCAAAAAAACTTCTGGAGAAAGGAATGCTTTTGGAATTGCCATATGGAATTGCAATACCACCGAAAGCCCTTGCGGCAATTGTATTTTTAAAACCCAAATCCCAGTGCTTTGCAATTCCCAATTCCAATTTCGCATATTGGGAATATTGCACCCCAGAAAGTTCATATTTCCCCTTTTCATTTTTCTTGAGTCCCAGCAAAGGTGAAAGTAACGACAACGTATTTCCAGCAAATTCAATTTTACCCCGAAATCGGGTGAATTCTTGATCGTAAATACTACTGGCTGTATTCAAAATATATGAAAAATTACTTGCAACAATCAGGTTGTTTTCCGAAAGCCGATCTTTCCGCTCAATCACATTTCTTACCTCCCGAAGTTCTTCAGAAGTCAGCCCATAATCTTCATGGTTCTTAATATCCGAAATAAAATTATCGGCACCTTCGGGAATACTGAGATTTCCACTTTCGGGATTGAAATAACCAGATGGCACCTGATTGACGTTATCGAGCGCAATTTCATTCAAACGGGAAAAAGAATTTTTATAGATATTGAAATAGTTTGGGACATTCAAATTTCTCACAAATTGAATATCGATTAAATCAAGCAAATGGGTCAAAGATTTTGAAGGTTCCCATTGATAAGAAAAAGCAGCCGTTAGGTTACGTTTGTCCAAACCTATATTTTTCTGGGAACTCATCCCCGCCCGAATGGTGGTGAACGGTGACATATATTTCGGAATAATTTTGTCCAAATTCGCTGGAAAGGCAATTTTTGGAAGTGTCAGTTTCAAATCGGTCCCGACTTCATTTATATTAAAAAACCGGGTTTCATTTTTTGCGGCATCACTGGAATTTCCTATACTTCCACGGGCAGAAAGTTCCAGGATTTCCGCTCCCCCAAAAAGGTTTCTAACCAAAAAAGAAGGCCCAAAACCAATCCCAAAATCTTGGATATTGCTACGATATGTTTCCACATTAAAAGTTAAATCAAACTTTTTCTTTGGGGTAAGCAAAATGTTTGCGATGAGTTTCGTGTTCGTCGTATCCCTCGGATCATCAATATATTGTATATCCGGATAATTGAACATGCGCAATTCATTCAAGCGATTGTATGTCAAACTTCTATTTATGTCCTTATAAAGATCGCCAACTTTTATAAAAACAGCGTCCGTCATGGTTTCTGAATTAAATTTTGGTTTACCGAAACTGTATAAATTCACCTCTTCGTGTTGCTCTTTATATTTAATGGGCTGATCTCGATTTGAAAAAGTATAGTCGGTTACAATATTCACTTCGCTAATGGTGTGTATTTTGAACGGAATATATATTAAAGAGTCGTTCCGGCTTCTGTTACGATTGCTTATGACCAGTTCAATGTTCACCTTGTGCCCCGTATCTACCGTATCGGCAATAAAACTAATGTGTTCTTCCTCAAAATGGTATAAACCCGTATTCCTGAAAAGTGCGGTCAATCGCTCCCTTTCTTGATTAAAGTCGAGTGTTTTGAACTTTTTGCCAGAAATTACAAACGACTGCTTTTTATTCGCTTCATAAATGGAATCAACATCATGTGAAGCAATGTTTGTATTAATAGAATCAACGATATAAGGCTGGTGTGGAACCACGTAATATTTAACCTGTGCTCTTTTTTTGTCCCCTTTTATAATTTCATAATCTGTCTCCGCATTGAACCAACCAAAATTGTAATAATATGCTTTCAACCGGTTTGCCGATTCCTTGGTTAATTTTTCCTTGAGAATGGTGGGTGCTTCCCCCGCTTCCTTTATCGTATTGTTCAAACCGATATAGGATTCCCGCAGCTTATGCAATTGTTTTTCGGAAAAAATAGTTATTAAATTATCTTTTCGTCCAGAATTCTTATTCGCCCATGTGGTGAAAGAAGAATCTGGTTTTTCTTTGGCCAAATTAAAAATGTGCAAGCGCAAAGGAATACCAAGGATTTTGACATTGGGTTCCTGATAAATTTGGGAATAAATAAGTGGGTCAGAAATTTCTTCCCCATCTTGAAGAATCGTATTTTCCGTCAAAAGATATTCCCCCTCCCCGACCCTTTTTACCGCATTACAGGAAACAAGGATAACAGCGGTTAAAAGAATTAATGATATTTTTGCAATTATAGGTTTCAAATAGGCGCCTTTACGCTTCAAAAATACAGTATTTGCATGGTTGGCAAAAACAAAATAAAGTTAATAAACAGTCTGAAGCAAAAAAAGCAACGCATCAAAAACGCCTTGTTCATTGCGGAAGGCATAAAAACAGTGAATGAACTCTTGCGTTCTTCTTTCGAGTTGGAAATGATTTTTTCTACGGAGCCAATTTTGGAAGCTCCCAACGAAAAATTTATATCAGTAAGCGATCAAGAATTAAAGAAAATCAGCCAACTGACCACGCCACAAACGGTTTTGGCTTTATTCAAAATCCCTGCTCAAAAACCTATTTCCCCGAACGGATTGATCCTTGCACTTGACGGAATTAGGGACCCAGGAAACTTGGGCACAATTATCCGCCTTTGTGATTGGTTTGGCATATCCAATCTTATTTGCTCAAAAGACACTGTCGATTGTTACAGTCCTAAGGTTATTCAAGCAAGTATGGGATCCATTGCAAGGATAAACTTGGTTTATCTCCATTTAGAAAATTATTTAAAAAATACAACAAAACCGATTTATGGAACCTTTCTTTCTGGGGAAAATATTTATGCGGCCGAATTTTCGAACGACGGCATTTTGGTTTTGGGGAACGAAGCCAATGGTATTTCCGCACAAATCGAAAAATTGGCCACTACAAAGCTGAGCATTCCTCAATTTGGTGAAACGAAAACCACAGAAAGCCTGAACGTAGCCACTGCGACCGCAATTTGTCTGAGTGAATTCAGACGCCCAAAATCCTAAATTTAAGATTCAGTTTTTTCCGGAATGTTCTCTAAAATCTCCAAAAGGAATTTCCAGTACTTTTTCACGGAAGAAATACTGGCTCTTTCGTCTGGTGAATGTGCTCCACGAATGGTCGGGCCAAAAGAAATCATATCCATTTTTGGATAATGGCTTCCGATAATTCCGCATTCCAAACCAGCATGACATGCAGCGACTTCAGCTTTCTCACCATTCATTTTTTCATATAAATTATCCAAAACCGTCAAAATGGCTGAGTTGCGGTCAGGCTTCCAACCGGGATAATCACCGTCAATGGCAACTTCCATTCCACCAAGTTCGAAAGCGGAACGCAAACTATTCGCCAAATCCCATTTATTGGATTCCACAGAAGAACGCGTTAAGCACAAAATTTGACTATTCCCATTTTCCACTTCCACTTTTGCAATGTTGTTGGAGGTTTCCACAAGCCCTTCAATCTCCGGACTCATCCGATAAACCCCGTTTACAGCCGCGTACACAGATTTCAAAAATGCTTTCTGTGCTGCATCTTCCATCACTTTTGCAGGCATTTTTGTACTTTCGAATGTGATGTTTAAATTTTCTTCGAGGGAAGCATATTCCGTTTTAATAGCTTCTGCCAATTCGGAAAACCTATTCTTAAAATCAGCTATTTTGGTTTTTTCAACAACCACAATAGCATTGCTTTCCCGAGGAATGGCATTGCGAAGTCCGCCACCTTTTATCTCAGAGATTTGTAAGCCGCAGTGAATAAATCCGTCGTACAGCATCCGGTTCATCAATTTATTGGCATTTCCCAATCCTTTAATAATATCCATTCCAGAATGTCCGCCATTCAATCCGTTGACCGAAATTTTGAAAGTGCTATCATTTTCTGAAGTTTTCTTAACAGCGTATGTTTTTGTAGCGGTAATATCGATTCCTCCGGCACATCCAATCCCAATTTCATCATCTTCTTCGGTATCCAAGTTAAGGAGGATTTCACCGCTCAAAATATCTTCATCCAGATTTTTCGCACCGGTCATTCCTGTTTCTTCATCAATAGTGAACAAAGCTTCCAATGCGGGATGTGCAATTTCCTTGCTCTCCAAAATCGCCATGATCGAAGCAACGCCTAAACCGTTATCCGCGCCCAAAGTAGTTCCTTTGGCTCGGACCCAATCACCATCTACATACATTTCAATTCCTTGGGTAGCAAAATCAAAATTAGTCTGATTGTTCTTTTGGTGCACCATATCCAAATGCGATTGCAACACCACCTTTTTCCGATTTTCCATTCCATTGGTGGCCGGTTTTTTTATAATCACATTTCCGGCACTATCTTCAATGGTTTCCAAACCCAAATTCTTTCCGAATTCCTTCATAAAAGCAATCACGCGTTCCTCTTTTTTCGAAGGTCTCGGCACTGCGTTTAATTTCGCGAAATTATTCCATACCGCTTTCGGCTCCAGTTGTTTTATTTCTTCATTCATAATTTAAATTTTTTAGGATTACAAAGGTATCGGAAATTGAACAAGAACAAAATTCATTTAAAGATATATCTCCCGATTTTATAATAATCTTAAAGTATGGCCCAATTTTTCATCTTGAAACTGTGTATCGTTTTTTGAATAAGATTTCTTAATTTTATCCGGTGAAGCAACGCACCCATTTTGTACTAGCTATTTTCTTGCCCATACAAATTGGTTTGGTGAACTTTCTGTCCCACTTTCCCAAGTTTGTGGAAACCTATTATAGTAACGGTATTTATCCGGTTATTTCCCAAGTGGAACATTTTGCTTTGGGTTGGATCCCATTTTCTGTGGGTGATTTTTTATATGCGTTACTGATATTACTTCTGGTACGGTGGATTTATTTCCGCATAAAAACCCGATTAAGAAATCCCAAAAGTTGGATTTTGGAAGCATTCGCAACACTCTCGATTTTATACGCATGCTTCCATATTTTTTGGGGCTTCAATTATTATCGGTTGCCGTTGCACCAAGCTTTGCATATTGAAAATGAATATACCGAGGAGGAATTGATTGCTTTCACACAAAAATTAATCGAAACTTCCAACGAACTTCAAATGGAAATCACGCATAACGATTCGTTGAAAGTGGAATTTCCGTTCGAAAAAAGTGAAATTAGGAGTAAAAGTATTGAAGGTTATGCCGTTATAAAAACCAAATATCCGAAATTACATTATACCCAAAGAAGTGTAAAGCCTTCTCTTTACAGCATTCCACTGACTTACATGGGTTTCAATGGTTATTTGAACCCGTTGACCAATGAAGCACAAATTAATAACCAATTGCCAGAATTCAGGATGGCCAGCACTGCAAGCCATGAAATTGGGCATCAATTAGGGTTTGCCAAAGAAAATGAAGCCAATTTTATTGCCTGTTTGGTAACGATGAACCATCCGAATGTTTATTTTCGATATGTCGGAAACACTTTTGCGCTGCAATATTGCATGAACGAAGTATATCTTCGCGATCGCGATATGGCCCAATGTCTCATTGATGGTCTGCACTATGGAATTCGTCTTAATTATGAGGAAATGGAAACATTTTGGGATGCCCATCAAAATCCGTTCGAACCATTTTTTAAATTGTTTTACGGGAATTATTTAAAAGCAAACAACCAGCCGCAAGGAATGAAAAGCTATAATTATGTGGTGGCTTTGCTGGTGAATTATTTTCAAGATAAATAAGACGGGAACTATGTGGAAACAAATAAGCAGCGCACAAAATGCAGCGATAAAAAAACTTTTACTGCTACAAGAAAAAGCCCGAGCACGAAAAAAGCACGGTTTATTTGTCATTGAAGGTCTTCGCGAACTCATCTTGGCACAAAAAAGTGGATATGAGTTGACTGAAATTTATAGTTGCCCGGAGGTTTGTCAGCTAGAAAATCCTTCTGTTTTCCAAGAAATACCCATTACTGAAATAACCGCGGAAGTTTATGGAAAAATAGCTTATCGTGGGAGTACCGAAGGCATTATTGGAATTGCCAGAACAAAAGACCTTTCTTTGGAAAAGCTTCGTTTGGAAACAAAAAAACCATTGATTTTAGTGGCCGAAGCCCCGGAAAAACCAGGAAATATCGGTGCATTATTACGCACGGCCGACGCGGCAAAGCTGGATGCGGTGATCATTGCGGACCCAAAAACAGATCTTTATTCCCCAAATGTTGTTCGATCAAGCGTGGGCGGTTTGTTCACCAATCAGTTGGCGATGGGAACCAGCGAGGAAATTATTGATTTTTTAAACAAAAAGGGGATTGCCATCTACGCCGCGATTTTACAAGAATCGATCAACTATTTACAAGCCGATTTTACTGCTGCCTCCGCAATTGTTTTAGGAACCGAGGCCACTGGATTGAGCGAAATTTGGCGGAAAAGTGCCAATCAAAAGATCCGGATTTCTATGCGTGGACAAATTGACTCTTTGAATGTTTCGGTGGCTGCGGGAATATTGATTTTTGAAGCAAAACGTCAACGAGATTCCTAAAAATAGGAAACGCAAAACTTCCTTTCCAATTTAATTATTGAATTGCCCTTAAAATTTCGTCACTTAAAGGCTTCACTTTGCTTTCAAAACTAGCGACTAACTTTCCATTTTCATCCAATAGGAATTTGGTGAAATTCCACTTTATTTCCACGTCCATCACACCATTTTCTTCTTTGGAAGTAAGCCATTTAAAAATGGGCGCAGTATCTGATCCTTTTACGGAAACTTTAGCGGCCATCGGAAAACTTACGCCATAGTTTTTTTTGCAAAAAGTTTCAATATCCGCGTTGCTTCCAGGTTCTTGTCCACCGAAGTTATTAGCGGGAAAACCTACGATCACCAAATTATCTTTATGTTTTTCATATAATTCTTCCAACCCCTCATATTGTGGTGTAAATCCGCATTCTGAAGCAGTATTCACTACTAAAATCATTTTTCCTTTGAAATCTGAAAAGTCGATGGTTTCGCCAGTTAAAGATTCGACTTTAAAAGAATGGATGGAGTTTGTTTGCATAGGAGTTATAATTTTGGAAGGGATTGGTTCTAAAAATAAAACCAAAATAAAGATAGACAAAAGAACTTTCATATATTTTTTTTGTAAAGATATGAAATTAAAACCCGTTCATAAGCCAAGAAGCGCAATTACAGAAGATTTTCTATAACTATTATTAAAAAAGCAAAACCCACCCCCAATTTAAACAAACCGAGGATGGGAAAAAATTGCTATGAAAAAGAAAACATCGTCAATACATCTTAACGATATTCAAATATATAAATTTTTGTTAAGAATGCAAATTTTATGAAAACATATCTTTCACCTTTTCGAAAAAAGATTTATCGCTTTCTTCCGGTTGTGGTTCAAAGTTTTCATTTCCAACCATGGATTCAAAAAATTCACGCTGTTCTTTGGAAAGTGTTTTTGGTGTCCAAACGTTCACGTGCACCAATAGGTCCCCTTTTCCGTAACCATTAATATTAGGAATTCCTTTTCCCCTCAAACGCAAAATCTTTCCACTTTGCATACCAGGTTCAATTTTGATGCGCACCTTTCCGGTAACGGTGCTGATATCTTTTGAAGTACCAAGCACGGCATCAGAAATTCCGATATATAAATCATAATGGAGATTGTCGCCTTCGCGTTGCAAATCTCCGTGTGGAATTTCTTCCATCGCTATCAAAAGATCACCGGAAATTCCATTTCCTGGTGCTTCATTTCCTTTTCCGGAAACTTTCATTTGCATTCCATCTACCACACCGGCCGGAATTTTTACGGAAACGGTTTCCTCCTTCATGACAAGGCCATGTGCGTCCGCCTCAGTAGGTTTGTGATCGATAACCTGCCCAGAACCACTGCACGTCGTACACGGGGAAGCCGTTTGCATTCTTCCCAAGATGGTGTTTGTAATTCGGGTCACTTGCCCAGAACCACTGCAGACCGAACAGGTTTTGTAAGTGGTTCCTTTCGCTTGTATTTTTCTTTTTACCTTAATCTTTTTTTCGACCCCATTGGCAATCTCTTCCAAGGTCAGCTTCACCCGAATGCGGAGATTGCTACCTTTTACTTGGCGTTGACCTCCAAATCCGCCAAATCCACCGCCGCCGCCGAAAGCATTTCCAAAAATATCACCAAATTGGCTAAAAATATCGTCCATGTTCATGCCGCCGCCGCCGAAACCTGCACCTCCTTGAAAAGCCGCATGGCCATATTGGTCATAACGCGCCTTTTTGTCCGGATTGCTCAATATTTCATAGGCCTCAGCAGACTTTTTGAACATTTCTTCCGCCTTCGGATCATTATGGTTTCTGTCCGGATGGAATTCAATAGCTTTTTTTCTATAAGCCTTTTTTATTTCCGTCGCAGAAGCACTTTTGCTAATTCCCAATATTTCGTAATAATCTTCTTTCATCAATCAAAATTTCTTGTCAGTAAAATCTTTTCGGAATTGGTACTATTTTCCGGTAATCACTTTTGGGTACCGAATAATTTTGTCGCCCAAAACATATCCTTTTTCAAGCACATCCACAATTTTTCCTTTCATGGAATTATCAGGCACGGAAATTTGGGTCACTGCCTCATGAAGTTCCGGATCGAATGCATCGCCTTCTTTCACTTCCATCAGGGTCAATCCTTTATTTTTCAGGGTTTCTTTGAGCTTATTGTAAATGAGTTCTACTCCCTTCAGCAAATCCTTATCACCAGATTTGGAAATTTCGGCCAATGCCCTGTCAAAATCGTCCACAACGGGTAAAAGGGCATGCAAAACCTCTTGATTCGCAGTTTTGAAAAGTTCCAACCTTTCTTTCGAAGTTCTTCGTTTGTAATTTTCAAACTCCGCAAACAAACGCAAAAATTTATCTTTCTCTTTTCCAAGGGATTCTTGCAATTGTTCGGTTTCGCTCAAGACTTCTTCTTCACTGAAATCTTGGTCATTTGTGACGCCATCATCCAAGGATTGATCTTGCATTTCCTCCATGTCTTCAAAATCTGCGTCTTTTTTATGGTTATCTTTTTTGTTCATACCGAATTTCTTTTTTTATGCTGCAATAATGAATGGCAAAAGTACTGCCATTTCTTGAAAAATGTCAAAATGTCATTGAAAGTTTTGGTAAATATCAAGAAGGAAAAAATTGTTATATTCGTCAGAAATTTGGTTCCTTCAAAAAATGTGAATGTTAGATTCTAAAACGATAAATTAAACTTATGAAAAGAATATTTTTAAATTTATTTCTTGCGACAATTTTTGCCAGCAGTTTCAGCGCATGTAAAAACGACACTAAAAAAGAGAACGGTGCGACAAACGAACTTGCCGAAAGGCCTGAGAATCCACTGAGTTTTCAACTTGAACCAGCGTCTTCCCACATAAGCTGGACGGGCTCAAAACCCGGTGCCGAACATCATGGAACCATTGAGTTTGTTTCTGGGGAATTTCATTTTGACGCAACCAATTTAGAAAGCGGACAAGTGAAAATTGATATGAGTTCCATTACTGTTCTTGATGAAGGAATGACAGCTGATAAAAAACGTTCATTGGAAAATCATTTGAAAGGAACCGCTGAGGGGAAAGAAAACGATTTTTTCAATACGAAAGAATTTCCGACCGCAAGTTTTGGAATCACCAATATCAAAAATCACGAAGAAACCACCTGGATAGAAGGGAATCTTACCATGAGGAAAGAAACACATTTGGTGAAATTTCCGGTAAAAATCACTTGGGCCAGAGACAATTCTTCAGTAAAGATTGTTAGTGAAAAATTCACAATTGACCGGACAAAATGGGGCGTCAATTATGGCTCGAAATCAATTTTTGGTAATTTGGGCAATAAATTCATCAATGATGAAATCGGGTTGCAAATTTTTATAAAAGCTGTTTTGGTGAATAGCGATGAGCGATAATGGATTCCGCAAGCATAAAATAATAACAACTTACGTCTTACGATTTTCCATCAAAGCTTTTGCATGAATTATTGCAGAGGCATGATTTTCGTTCCCACCCAACATTCCGGCCAGTTCCAGAATACGCTCTTCGCCGTTCAATTGAACAATCTTTGTTTCGGTTTTATTATTTTTACTTTCTTTAAAAACCTTGAAATGCTGTTTTCCTTTGGCCGCGATTTGTGGTAAATGGGTGATGGAAATGACCTGCATTTGTTTTCCCATAGAACGTAGAATATTTCCCATTTTTTGTGCTATTTCCCCAGAAACGCCAGTATCTATTTCATCGAAAATAATGGTTGGCAATTTGCTGTATTCCGCCAAAATGCTTTTGATTGCCAAAGTGATCCTGGAAAGTTCCCCTCCGGAAGCCACCTTTTTTAAATCATTGAATTCACTTCCTTTATTGGCCGCCAATTTCCATTCCATTTCATCGTTTCCACGATGGGAAAAATTTTGTGTGGTATGAAGGGAAAATTTCAATCGTGCTTCCGGCATTCCCAATTCTTGCAGTATTTTTTCTATGGAAGTAATAAACTTTGGAAGAATTTTCGTCCGCTGTTTGTGAAGTTTTTCTCCCAAATCGGAAGTTTTTGTTTTCGCCTTCTCCATTTGAACATTCAATTTGGAGAACGCCACATCGGCATTTTCGGTAATCGCAATTTTTTCCGTCAATTCTTCTTGGATTTCCAACAATTCTTCCACAGTTGAAACCCCATGTTTTTTTTGAAGATTATAAATTTCATGTAAACGTTGATTCACCAAAGCCAATGTTTCCGGGTCATCCTCGATTTCCAATATCGCATCTTCCATTTCTTGAAGTACATCTTCCATTTCCAATTGAACACTTTCCACGCGTTCATAAAGCGATTTATAGTTGGAGGAAAATTGCTGAATCCGGCCCAATCGGATTTTTATTTCGTGCAATCCAGCCAAGTTCCCCACTTCTTCGCGTTGCAAAAGTTCCAAGGCTTCCCCTAAATTTTCCTTTAAAGCTTCAACATTGTCCAATTGCTGTTGTTGCTCTTCCAATTCATTTTGAACACGCGGTTTTAAATTTGCGTTCCGCAGTTCGTTCAAAAGAAATGAATTATAATCAAAAACTGCATTTGCTTCCTTTTGCTGTGATTGTAAAGTTTCCAAATCACGTTTCAATTGGTTGAATTCTTGAAAATTTTTCCTGTATTCTGCAAGCAACAAATCATTTCCTGCCAAAGCATCTATCACGCTAAATCTATATTCCGTATCGCCCAAAGAAATAGTGTCGTGTTGGCTATGAATATCGATCAAACGAGCGCCGAGACTGCCCAAAATTGAGAGATTGACCGGAGAATCATTAATAAAAGCACGTGATTTTCCGGAAGGAAGAATTTCGCGACGAATGATGGTTTCGGGCTCATAATCTAATTCCTGCTCTTCGAAAAAGGATTGCAACCGATAATCGGAAATAGCGAAAACGCCTTCAATAACGCATTTCTTCCCCGAATTTCGGACAGTAGATAAATCTGCTCTATTCCCCAGCAACAAGGAAAGTGCGCCTAATAAAATTGATTTTCCAGTTCCTGTTTCACCTGTAATAATGGTTAACCCATCCCGAAGTTCCAATGTAATATCATCGATCAGGGCAAAATTCTTTATGGAAAGCGAAGTGAGCAATTTACCGAGTTATGAGTTAGAAGTTAGAAGTTACAATGGTTACAACTATAAGTAAAAGCGCAAACATGAAATTTTTAATAGTTTATATCATGAATTAATGATCCCGAGTGCTCGGGACTTATCCCGAGTGCTCGGGACTAATGAATGTTCCGCCAATTTTTGCTGTATTGAGGCGACAAATTATTCAGTACGTCCACGACTTCGGAAATTTCAACGGATGGTCCATCGCTGAATATTTTCTCAATTTCATCTGCTTTTGCGTCAAAAAATGAGCGAATAGCAATGGAACTTGTTCGATTACTGCTAATTTCGCCCAGTTGAAGAATAGCGTCGGCAACTTTCTGTTTTCCCGTTTTGACATCTTTATACATGGCGTCCAAACCTTCGCGGTGATAGGTATATAGCGCATTCCGATAATCTTCTAAGCTTGGAGACAGCAAATCTTCATTCAATCGAAACCGGGATTGATTGCCGTCTGTGGGCTTCCAACCCTGATAATTGCTTTGCTGCGCGGTGCTCACTATTTGTTCTGCACTCTGCAAATAATCAGATCCACCAAGTGGTGCAAAAGTATCGGCATCAAGGCCCAAAATAGTGTAAACGTAATAACCCACCACGGAAACCAAATTGGAATCGAAACTGTTCGGGTTGAATTTTAGGGATTCAAATTCGATATATTGAAAAGAAAATTGTTCATCCTTAAAGTTGATAATCGGTGTAGCCATCGAAGAACCATAAACCGGTCGGGACGATTGAATTTGAATACTTCCCGTGAAAGAACCAGATTTATATTCCTTAATGGTAATGAAGATGCTACAATTTATTTTTTCATGATTTTTGAACTTTTCACCTGTCCAATTTTTCTGGTTTATGAATTCAGAAAGTGATTTTTCCAAGGTTTTGAAAATTGTTAATCCAGTTTGGCCGGTTTGGCGTGCGTTCACTTCAACCTGACAATTAATTTCCTGTGCAATTCCGAGATTGCAGCAAAACAGCATTCCAAAAATCAATAAAAGGTTTTTCATGGAAGCATTTTTATGAGTTCGTGGATAATGTCTTTAGCGACTTCGTGTTTGGATTTTGTGTCATATTCCAGTATTTCAGTGTGCTTAATAATGGTCACTTTATTAGTTTCCTTTTGAAATCCCGCGTCTTTGTCTTTCAGCGAATTTAAGACAATAAAATCCAAATTCTTTTTATTCAGTTTCTTTTTTGCGTTTTCAATTTCATTTTCTGTTTCCAAGGCAAATCCGACAAGTATCTGATTTTCTTTTTGCAACCCCAAAGAAAGCAGAATATCTTTTGTAGGTTCACATTCAATATTAAAAAACCCATCCGTTTTCTTTACTTTTTGATCGAAAACCTTTTTTGGCCTATAATCGGCAACGGCGGCAGCGGCAATGACCGCATCCACACTTTGAAAATGAAGGTTCGCTTCTTGAAACATTTCTTCCGCCGATAGGACCGAACTGATTTTCACCAAGGAATGTTCGAGTTTCAAACTTGTGGGTCCGCTGATCAAAAGAACTTGTGCGCCAAGATTTGCGGCGACTTCAGCTAAAGCATAACCCATTTTTCCGCTGGAATGGTTACCAATAAAACGAACCGGATCAATCGCTTCGTATGTTGGACCCGCAGTAATCATTATTACTTTCCCTTTTAAAGGAAGATTTGATAGGATATTTTGTTCTATTTCGGCAAGAATTTCTTCCGGTTCAGCCATTCTTCCCTCACCAATCAAACCACTGGCCAACTCACCAGTTCCGGCATTGATTACAAAATTTCCGAAAGATTCCAGTTTTTCCAAACTATTTTTGGTTGACGGATGCCGATACATATCCAAATCCATTGCAGGCGCAACATAGACGGGACATTTTGCTGAAAGATAAGTAGCCAACAAGAAATTATCACTCGCTCCGGAAGCCATTTTGGACAACGTATTTGCAGTCGCAGGTGCAATGACCATCAGATCAGCCCATAATGCCAACTCCACGTGATTATTCCAATCAGCATGATTTTCTTCTTTCGTAAATGAAGAAAAAACCTTGTTTTTCGAAAGGGTAGAAAGCGTGAGCGGGGCAACAAAATCTTTAGATGCGGAAGTCATAATCACCTTCACTTCGGCACCGGCCTTGACAAACAACCGAACCAAAAATGCAGATTTGTAAGCGGCAATGCCCCCAGTGACTCCCAAAAGTATATGCTTGCCCCTTAAAATACCCATAAATGCTTATTCCTCCGTCTGCTTTGTATCACGGTAGTATATTTTACCTTCAAGCCATTCCTGAACCGCCAATGCATGTGGTTTTGGAAGACGTTCGTAAAATTTGGAAACCTCTATTTGCTCCTTGTTTTCGAAGATTTCATCCAAACTATCATTATAAGTTGCGAATTCATCCAATTTTTCCAATAATTCGGTTTTGATATCGCCGTTGATCTGTGTTGCTCTTTTCGCAATAATCGAAATGGCTTCATAGATATTGTTGGTCGGCGCATCGATCAAATTTTTATCGAGGGTAATCGTGCTGATCGCGGCACCGCTATTTTTCAAATTAATGCTCATGTCGTTTTGTTTTTAAATTCTTTCAATCGCGTTTGAATGTCTTCGGAATAGGTAGTGGCTTGCTCAATAAATTCACCTTGGGGGTAATATTTGATATATTTTTCATATTGTCCCCAGGCAGTTTCCAATCTTTCTTCCATCAAATATTTGTAACTGTTGATGGCCAATAAATAAGCCGATTCGAACTTGTAATAGTATGCTTTCTCGCGAAAAGAGGAACCTGGATAATCCAAAATGAAATTATCCATTGCCTCGACAGCCGCTTTATAATGTAAGGTGTGATGGTATTGTTTGGCGATTTCGTATGCCTTTTTTTCTAATTTAGTTTGCAATTCCTGGGCCATAGCATTAGCCTTATCGAAAAACCCGCCTTCGGGATAACTGTCCAAGTAAGACTGCAATTTGAAAATCCCTTTTTTAGTGTACTCTTGATCCAAACTATATCGAGGGGAAATTTCATAGTAACTTTTCGCACTTTTGAACGATGCCTCTTCCGTTTTATCACTTTCCGGATAGGCTTTTGCAAAGCGTTCAAACTGGTAACCCGCGGTATAATAATCCCTCAATTGAAAGTAGGAATCCGCGTATAAAAACGAGAGTTTCTGCCCTTGTGGCTTCCCTCTATATTTATTGATGATTTGTTCCTGAAGGCGCAAAGATTTTTTGAAATACTTTTCTTTTCCGGTGTTGACGCCTTTTTCATAAAGCTGAACCGCAAGTTCATATTTCGGATTGTCTTCGCTTCCTTTCAAGACTTTTTGGTACTCGCCGCATGAAGACAAAATCATCACCGCAAAACCTAAAACAACTATATTCCTCATTCCGTTCAAAAACATTTTGCAAAAGTACTGCTTTACCATCTATTATTAAAACTTTTATTTAATTGGAAGAAACGTTTCAATTTTCAAGTGATTACTTCTTCTTCCCGAATCTTTCTGGCGTCAAAACGCTTTTGTAAAAGTTTATATTGTATCCCGAAACATTTGCGCCGAAAAAAATCAATCATTAAGTTCCTGCAAAAAATCCTGGATTCGTCCGGATAAATTTTCACTGGCAGAAACCAACGGAAGACGAACATAATTTTTCGCCAGACCCAATTTCTCAAAGACAGTTTTAATTCCGGCCGGATTTCCTTCGGCAAAAATCAGTTCAATGGCTGGCTCCAATATATAATGAATTTTATAGGCTTCGGAAACATTTCCTTCCAATCCCAAACGGATCAGTTTAGAAAATTCTTTGGGAAAGCCTTCACCGATCACAGAAATTACGCCTGCTCCGCCCGCCAAAACAATGGGCAATGCAATCATGTCATCGCCGGAAATCACCAAGAAATCTTTCGGAACCAAAGAAATCAATTTCATGGCTTGCACCATATCCCCGGCGGCTTCTTTAATTCCGATAATATTCCCGCAATCTTTTGCCAAACGCACCACCGTTTCCGGGAGGATATTCGAAGCGGTTCTTCCGGGAACATTGTATAAAATAATGGACAATGATGAATTTTCCGCTATGGCTTTGAAATGCTGATAAATCCCTTCCTGAGTTGGTTTGTTGTAATAAGGTGAAACAGATAAAATCGCCTCAAAATCGGATAAATCGGTGGAATTTAATTCTTCAATAACCAGAGCTGTATTATTTCCGCCGATTCCCAAAACCAATGGTAATCTTCCATTGTTCACCTCAACAATCGACTTAATAATCAATTGTTTTTCCTCCTTGGTCAAGGTGGCGCTTTCCGCAGTCGTTCCCAAAACCACGAGATAATCGATCCCATTATCAATCTGAAATCGCACGATGTTTTTAAGCGCTTCCACATCAATAGATAAGTCCTTTTTGAAAGGCGTAATGAGCGCTACACCGGTTCCGATCAGATTTTTCATGCCATTTTGATTTTTTTTCTTCTTTATTCCTGCGAGGTCTTTTTGATCTTGCAAGTCTCTGTTTAATTTCGGTTTATTGATACCTACATGGTTTTTGAAACCTTGCAGGAACTTTGGATTTCTTTAAACAATAACTGCCAAATATTTTTTCAGCTCCGCAATAAAAAGTTTGTAGTCTTTCGGATCCACATGGATTTCCAGATCATTCAAACGCCTTTCTTCCAACGGAAAACCCACTTTCAATTTTGCTTTTGACGAAGCGCTCAAGATAAGCAATTCATCTGAAGGTTTTACAAAATAATTCAAAAGTAGATCGTAATTTGTGTTCGCAAATGCCCGCTCATTACTGTTTTCCTCAAAGGTTGCGTTCCAGCCCAATCGCTTTCCATGGAAAGCATTCAAATTATATTTTTCAGGAAAATCTTTTCGCGAAGTGAACACAATGAACGAGAAATTCTCGTTTGGAACATTCAATTCTTTTTGTAATTCGGCAAGATCAAAATCTTGTTCCACAATATCCAAATCGAGAATAATCCCAACCTTTTTATTGTCATTTGGTTCTATTGGACGATTCCCTTTCAGGAAGGAAGCAAGCGGTTTTTTAGCGGAATATCTTTTTAATTGTCGCAGCATTTGGTTTCATGAAATACGGTTTCAAAGATACTATTTTCGGACTTGTATTTTGAAAAAAGGTGATTTTTAAAATGAAAAAAAGCGGCATTTTGAACATACCGCTTTTCAAATATGATTTCTATTTTCGGAACTATCCTTTCAACCAAGAATGACGTAATTGCACGCGGGCATCAGATTCGGGTAAATCCATTTCTTTTAAGGAAGAAACCGTGGTCATCGGGGTAGTTACTTTTCCGGAAAGTGTCAACTTCTTTCCATCGCGATCTACTACAATAGTAACATCATCGCCTTCTTGCCAGCCCATGGAAGTCATGACCATCGGACGGACATTTGTAACCGAATAATCTGTTCCATTGACGGAAACCAAGACATCATTTTCATGGACGCCAAGGGTTTTTAAGAAAGAATTGTCAGTTGCATTGGCCATAAAAAAGATTTCGCCCGTTTCCTTTTTCACATTGATATATGGCATTTGGGTTTTCATATCGATAAAATATCCCGTTTGCGCTTCTCTGCTTGATTTCTCCAAACCAACTTTCGCAAAAAATTCATCATAGGGAATGGGCGTGGTGCCAGAAACATAAGTCGTTAAGAAAGTTCCTATTTCAGGATAGCTCAACGCCACAATTTCACCGAAAAGTTCATCGTCTTCAAAAGGTTGGTTTACTCCGTATTTTGCACTCAATTTCTTCATTAAATCTAAAATTCCCATTTTTCCGTTGCTCAATTCACGCAAACGGATATCCAATGTCATTCCAATAAGAGCTCCTTTTTGATAGACATTTAAGTAGCTGGAATGATAACTATCTTCCAAAACATGTTCACTCATTTCGGTAATTGGCATGGTGTCATCGAAATTCCGTGATGTTTGGATCTTTTTCATCATCCGATCATAAAAATCTTGCGGTTCGATCAAACCTTGATTTACTTGAAAAAGATTGGCGAAATATTCGGTCACTCCTTCATACATCCACAAATGTTTGGACATTTTGGGATCATTGTAATCGAAATACTGAATTTCTTTGGAATGAACGCTCAAAGGTGTGAGCGTATGGAAAAATTCGTGAGAAACCACATCGGTCATGGTTTCGTTCAGTTGTTCCAATGGCATTGCTTCTGGCAAAACCACCGTTGTGGAGGTATGATGTTCCAAGGCGCCAAATCCAGACGCATCGGTTTTGTTCATATCCGAAAGATATAGAATAATGGCATATTTATCCGTATTGTTCAAATCACCAAGAAATTTCTTTTGAGCCATAACCATTTTCTCAATGGCCGGACGAATATCTTGTGCAGAGTACACATTATTCGGGGAATACACGCTCAACAAAACCTCCATTCCTTGCAGATTAAAGCTGGTGGTATCAGGTTCTGCATACATGATCGGATGATCTGTAACCTGAAAATAGCGAGGAACAGAAAAAACATCGGTCGTAACATTGGTGGTTGTTTCCTGAGCCGGCATTTTTGTCAAAGAACTGCTGGCGATCAAATTTTTTGGATGTTGGATCATCAATTTATATGGTTCTTCTGTCATTCCGTCAAAATAACCCACAAAGCCGTGAAGGTTCAGCATAAAGTTTTTTCCTGCTTCTATATTTGTTCCGGCAGGTGAAAAAACACCATTTTCACCTTCGATATCGTAAGAATCATTCACCAGATAAGCTATTTTATCCAATTTGGTAGCATTTGCTATTTTCCATGAATTTTCATCACTTTTAACAACATTCATTTCATTTCCATCGTAATCGAATGCTTTCAAATTATCGATAAACTGTCCGTAATTATTGACCTCATAAGTTCCCGGAACGGTTTTCGGAATATAAAATGTGGTGGTATCAGTGGAAAATTTCCCCGGATCGACACTTACTTTTACTTGATCGTTGGTAATATTCACCAAATCAATATAGGTGAGAATCGGTCCATTTTTGGAATCCTGTTGTGTAGGTCCACAAGCGGACAGTAATATTGTCACCGATAAAACAAAGAAGATTTTTTTCATATAAAAAGTATATTTTTTCAAGTTTGACTATGGAATATGGGTTTTGTTACAAATAGGGAACGATTTTTTTTTCAAAATCTTTAGAAAAACAGTTTTCATACAAGTAATGGAAAGAATTCAATTCCGCCAATATCCGTTGATCTTTTCACGAAACATATTGAAACAAAATTGAAAAGGAATATCAAATCGAGTTCTATGCGATTTCTTGAAAAATACAACTGAATTATTTCCGGCAATTCTTAAACCAAATCATACCAAGAGCCTTTTTCCCGATAGGCAACAACAGGAATTACGGTGTTGTGCGCACGAAAAGAACTTACCAAAATGGAAACTTCTGCCTGAATTATTTCTAAACAATTACTGACCAAGTCTTTGCGAAATCCGTTTTTTTGAATTTCTAGCACAAAATCAGCGGCAATAATGCGGGAATAAATTTTCCCCAAATCCACCATTTTCCGTTGACTTAAGTCAGTAATAAGGGTAAAATCAATATCCTTTTTAAAATATGCGCAAGATTTTTCAGTAAGCGGAAATTCCTTTAAAAATTTGTACAAATTAAATTCCTTTTTACGTTTCATTAATTTGCCCATCATCTCGGCAATTTGGGTGTATAGCATTTCATTGGAACCTTCAAATACCTGAAACGGTCTACTATCCATCACTCCGCGCCCACCAATATTGTTCATTCGGTAACCATTCGCACCGGAGAGTTGCATGAAGGTTTGTGATGCTTCTTGCATCAAATCGGTCACAAAAGCCTTCATCGTATTGGCTTCTATTCCTTCCCCAGAAAGATCGTTTTCGATACTGCTTTTGGTGCTGCTCCTGAAACACATTGCGGAGGCAATGGTAAAGGCACTTTGGATTTTGGAAATTTGGTGCTGCACTTGGTCCAAAGTATTTAACTTCTTCCCTCCTACTACTCTTTCGTTACAATGTTTTATAGCTTCATCCAGCATTCTTTTGATGAAACCAACGGCCATTCCCGGAAACTGCATTCTGCTTCTGTGCAAAACATCCAACATCATTTTTAACCCAGAAGATTTCGCTTCCAGTTTAAACGCTTCCGGCACAATTATATCTACTTTATTTTCGCCATAAGGAATCAGGTGAAGTCCCAAATTATTATAAAATTGCGTTACCTCAATCTGTTGATTTTTTTGTGCGACATCGCAGATAAAGAAATCAATATCCCGGTTTAATTTTCCATCGCTTTCTTTTTTACGCGAGGTGATTAACCAATAATCGGCCATTCCGGTCAAACCTTGCCAATGTTTTGTTCCTTTTATGTGATAACCAGATCCGACTTTCTCGTTATAAGTTTGCATGTTCAGCGCATCGCTTCCATAATCGGGTTCTGTGATCATTAATCCTCCCATTTTTTGTTTCTCCAAAAAGTTTTTGAAAATTTCATCTTTCACCGAATTCTGAGCATATTTGGCGATAGGTTCTAAAAAAAGCGCAATATTAATTCCGAAAATCAAGGACAGCGAAAGCGATTCGTAAGAAGCGGCAGATAAAAGTGCCAGGCATTCTTTCACCTTCCCCCCTCTTCCACCAAATTCTTCTGGAACAGCAACTGACAAAGACTTTAATTCCATAATTCGATTTAAGGCCTCTGGAGATAATTTTCTTTCAGAACTAAATTCTTGATCGCCATATTTTTCCTGAAAGACATCTTGAAAAACGCTTTCAATATTTTTAAGATATACTGAAAAATTCTGTTGCATATTTTACTTTCTATTTTGACTGATCTTTTTCGTTCATTAAATCATCGTTAATACGGATTCAATTAGTCCTAATCGAATCGTAATATTATTCACAAAAATAAGTCATTCTTTTGAACTATTTATCCCGCCAAAAGTAATTCCCTCTCCCGCCTTAAAAAATGACCAATATCATCGATAGTCAAAAAAAAAGTTTTTTCAAAATCATGAAAAGTAGTTTAATGGTAAACTAAATTTTGAGAATCCAAAACATCGTTTTTTAGGCTTGTTTCCTCAGATAAAATCACCTATTTATGGTTATATTTGCGCGGTATTTTTCAAAACAAACCCCTATAATTTGAACACGATGAGCATGGATTTTTTCAATCCGTTTGAGGATATGATTTTCGACACCAATTTCTGTTTCTTATCTGGAAAATTGACCACAGATTATATTACAATTTTCCCCGAATGGCTGATGGAACACTTTAAGCTTACGGAAGAAACCCTTGGATTGATGGAGAACAGCCAGAAAATGATTCGTTATCCGGAGCTTAAATTGCCTTGTGCCACGCATGTTAAAGAAGCCTTCGACGAATTGGATGTGCAGTTTGAAGAGGCCTACAAAAAAGGATATGACGGAATTGCGCAGCTCGATGACAAACTTTTATTTCTGTGGTCGGGACGAATTGTATATGGCCTTTTTTATCTTGAAATGTTGGGCGAATGGGAGCGGCATCAAAAATTGGGAAAAGAATTTACTTTTGCCGACAAATTAAAAAACCGCATGCGCAAGTTTCATTTGAACCTACAATCCATCGTGGAACCGATTTCTTTTGGCGAGAGAAAACCTTGGAGCATTATTGTTTTCCCCCTGAAATATTCAGCAGATATTTTGAGTTACCGCGATGATGTGATCAACTTAATGTTCCAATTTGGTGTTAATGGATTCGGATTTATTGCCTGTTTGCAAGACAATGGAGCAATTGCGGAAAAGCAACATGAAATTATCAAAAAAATGAAGGGACACACATTGCATCCTATTCAGTTTGAAGAATTATATGCGCGCTTTCATTACACAGCCGATTTATTGCAATATCAACCACAATATGAGCTAACACAAGAAGGCGATGAAATTAAGATAGAAGCTTTGCCTATTGTCCAAACCAATCCCAATTTACCACTTTTCGGATTTTGGATCGATGATTTTTATGCTCGGCTACTTTCTAATTATTGGCAAGTATATGGCATCGAAAAAGGCGAAATCATCCAATTCCAAAAGCCATTTCTAAGTTTTCTCGAACATTCTCAAAGTAAAGATTTTGTGGATCCGGAAACGATTAATCTGCCTTTCTAAAAACGTTCCATCGATAAAAATTTTGAAACGAATTTGACATTAGAACTGCAGTCGTCATCGCAGAGGATTTTCTTTGGCTGAAAAACTCAATGTTCTGCAAAAAATCTTTCTAGATGAAACTTTCATTTTTTGAAGTAGTATAAACATCTAAAAGTGACATCATTTCGTAAAAATTGACGGACTGTCACCCATTTTGTTAGTTTTCCGTTTGATATAAATTATTTTTAATTATATTTTCTTTGTTTAAAAAATCTGCTTAACCTGCATTATTGCTGGCTTAAGAACACATTTCATTTTTCAAAACATCCTTTTTTTTCTCAATTTCCATGATTCCCGCATAGTACTTGCAAGTTATTATTTGTAATTTTATAAAAAGTGGCAATAAATAGCTTTATCAAACTCAACTTAAAAATAAATTCATGAAAGTATTAGTGATTGGAGCAGGAAACATGGGCTTGACTTATGCGGAAGGAATGGCGAAATCCCCTTTATTGAACCGCCGCAAATTGATGATATACGATATTTCCATAGAGAAAATTGAAGCTCTTCAAGAAGAACCACTTTTTGACGTTTACGAGCATATTGAAACTTGCCTTGCCCAAGCCGATATCGTTTTCATAGCCGTTAAACCTTATCATTGTGAGGAACTCTTTGAAAAAATAAAACCCATAGTCAATCAGGACCAAATTTTTGTTTCCTTGATGGCTGGTGTCACCATACAAAAAATCCAGACATTATTGGACGTAAAAAAAGTGGTCAGGACCATGCCAAATTTACCCGCAAAAGTTGGTAAAGGTGTAACTTCCTATACCGCGTCCAAAGAAGTTTCACGCGTGGAATTACTAATGGTAAGAAACTTGCTTGATACCACAGGCAAATCCATCAAAGTGGAGAATGAAAATTTCATCGATGCTTCGACCGGAATTTCAGGAAGTGGCCCTGCGTATGTCTTCTATTTTATGCAATCCATGATGGAGGCCGCTTTGAAAATGGGGTTTTCAGTAAACGATTCGAAAATATTGGTCAGCAACACGTTTGAAGGAGCTGTAGAACTTTTCAACCAATCAGATCTTTCCCCAACTTCATGGATGGACATGGTGGCTTCAAAAGGCGGCACCACCCGGGCAGCACTAGATTCCTTGGATGACAACAATGTAAAAGAACTCATAAAAGAAGCTGCTTATGCCGCTTTTGATCGCGCTGTGGAACTCGGTGAAAAGTAGATTGTCAAGTAAGCGATCAACAACTTAACAGCTAATAATAATAACCATTTATCAAAAAAATGCACAAAAAAAGAATCGTTATCAAAGTTGGCACCAACGTGATGACCAACCGCAACAACCGCATTGTTGGGCCCATCTTAAAAAATTTGGTTCGGCAAATTGCCTATTTGTACGAACGCGATGTTATTACCGTCTTGGTTTCTTCAGGATCGGCAATTGCAGGGAAAGAAGTGATCGGTGATTGTGGAATTGAAGATACGGCGATACGGCGACAAGTATATTCGGCGGTGGGACAGCCGCGAATGATGCGTCATTATTACAGTATGTTCCACGATTTTGGAATGCGTTGTGCCCAAGTACTCGCCACGAAAAGGGATTTTGCGCCTGGAAAATATCGGGAAAATATGATCAATTGTTACGAAGGTTTATTGTCGGAAGGAATCGTTCCCATTGCAAACGAAGATGATGCCACTTCTCTGTCCCTATCCATGTTTTCCGATAATGATGAATTGGCAAGCTTGGTAGCAGAATTGATTCATGCCGATATGATGATTATTTTGACAGATATCGATGGACTTTATACTGGGCATCCTGACGATGAAAACTCAGAACTTCTTTCGAATGTGAAGATAGATCAGAACGTGGAAAAATACGTTCAAAAAAACGAGAAAAAAGAAGGTGAAGGTCGTGGAGGAATGGAGTCAAAATTAAAAATAGCCAAAGAAACAGCACGAAAAAATATCCCTACAATCATTGCAAACGGGAAAGAGGAAAACATCATTCTGGATATTATGGAAGGAAAAGATGTCGGCACCAAGTTCGAAGCATAAAAGTTTAGTGAGGAATTTAATTCAAAAAAGAAAAACAAATGAAATTATTGGACACTAGCACAAAAAACAACGTTTTGCAATCCATGATGCATATTTTGGATAAAAAACGTGCGCAAATCATAGAAGCCAATCAGAAAGATCGTACTGATTTTAAACGTGACGATCAGGCACTTTACGATCGACTGGTGGTGGACAATGCAAAGATTGATGGGATGATCCAAGCGATCAAAGAAGTAAAGGCACAGCAAGATCCCGTGGGGAAAGAAATTTCCAAAATTGTGCTTGACAATGGTTTAAAGATCGTCAACAAAACCGACCCGTTCGGTACGATCATGATCATTTATGAATCCCGTCCGGACGTGACCATCGAAGCGGCCGTGGTGGCTTTCAAGGCCAATAATAAAATTTTGTTGAAAGGAGGTCGGGAAGCCTATCACAGCAATGTTATTTTGGAAAAATGTTGGCATGAAGCACTGGAAGAAAATGGTCTTTCAAAAGATTGGATTACCTTGATGCACATCAACCGGGAAGAAACCCAGGAATTTCTGCGAAACCCATCCGAAAAACTGGATTTGATCGTACCACGCGGAGGCGAACGCCTGATCAATTTCGTGAAAAAACACGCAAAATGCGCGGTTCTGATCAGCGGGCGAGGCAACAACTTTTTGTACGTCGCCGAAGATGCGGACTGGAACCAAACCCTCAAAGTGATCATCAATTCGAAAACGGATAAAATCTCTGGTTGCAATGCATTGGACAAAGTACTCCTAAACCCGAACATGCCTGATTATGAAAATCGTTTGAAAAATTTACGCGATGTGCTTCAAGAAGAAAATGTAGAAGTTCTCGTTGATGAAAAAACGAAAAAAATCCTATCGGAAACAAAAACCATGGAAAGCGACGATGTGTGGAGCGAAGAATTCCTTGCGCTTAAAATCGTGTTGGGGGAAGTGGAAAACCTGGACGAAGCCATTGAAAAAATCAACACCTATTCTGGAAAACATTCCAGCGTGATTATGACCACAGACACGGCAAAAGCCAAAAAATTCATGGAACAAATAGACAGTGCGGCGGTTTACCACAACGCTTCCACGCGTTTTACGGACGGTGGACAAATGGGCGTCGGCGCAGAGCTCGCCATTAGCACTGACAAACTGCACCACCGCGGACCTTTAGGCTTGAAACAATTGGTGACCAATAAATATTATGTATTCGGCGAGGGGCAGATTCGCACCTAACTTACCGCCAAATTAAGCGTTGGTGTTTGTCCTATTTTGATAGATATTCATAAAAAGATGTGTGGACATATTTCTGGCGCGATTTTTTGCCATATTGGCTTTTTCACCTTCAAATAATTCATCTATTGTAGCAAACCACATATTGAGCCATTCTCCAAAATGTCGCGGTTCAATGCTATGGTTGAATTTCTGATCTACGCTAACGTGCGCGGTCATTGGGTTTCCTCTAAATTTTCGCACCAAAAATAAATTGGTCTCCCAAAAATCGGTCAGTTTTTCGAGATGCTCCGGCCAATCTTTAATTATCTCGTTAAAAATTGGGCCAATCAATTCATTCTTCCTCACTTTGGCATAAAAAGTAGAAACAAGGTTAAAAACATCTTCCCTGTTCTGTATATCTTCTTTCATCTTTTTGTTTTTAAATTAAGGTTTTCTTCATTGATGCAATCTTTCAAAAGCTTCCTTTTCCAAGTTTTCCCGATGATTTGGGTGCGCTATGGAAATAAATGCTTTTGCGCGCTGTTCCAAGTTTTTACCATAAAGCTCCACCACCCCAAATTCTGTGGCAATATAATGAACGTGCGCCCTGGTTGTGGTCACTCCAGCTCCTTGTTTTAGAAAAGCAACAATTTTTGAATCACCGTTTTTCGTCACGGACGGCAAAGCTATAATGGCCTTTCCCCCATCAGATAAGGAAGCACCGCGCATAAAATCCATTTGTCCACCCACGCCCGAATATTGATATTTTCCGATGGTATCTGCGCATACCTGCCCAGTAATATCTATTTCTATGGCCGAATTAATGGCGGTGACTTTGGGGTTCTGTCTTATAATTGCTGTGTCGTTCGTATAGGCTGCTTCTTTGAAATGCACCAAGGGATTATCATCTATAAAATCATATAATTTTGGACTTCCCATGGCAAAGCAAGTGACTAGTTTTCCTGTTTTTATTTTCTTTTCTTCCCCAGTAATAATACCTTTTTCAAAGAGCGGCAATATTCCATCAGAAAACATTTCAGTATGAATCCCAAGACGTTGGTGGTTCATTAAATTGGAAAGGACCACGTTTGGGATACCACCAATTCCCATTTGAAGCGTTGCGCCGTCATCAACCAAATCAGCCACATGTTTTCCGATTTGCTTTTCAATTTCGGTCGGTTCCTTTTGTGAACTGGTGAAAAGTGGAAGGTCTACCTCCACCGCAGCGTCAATCTTGCTCATATGAATAATGCCATCACCGTGAGTGCGCGGCACTTGAGGATTTACCAGAGCCACGATTTTTTTAGCGGTCTGAATTGCCGGAAGCGTAATGTCCACTGATAATCCAAGGGAACAATATCCATGTTTATCCGGCGGGGAAACTTGTATAAAAGCGACGTCTAGCGGCAAGATATTTCGTCGGAAGAGCAAATGTATCTCGCTTAGAAAAATGGGAATATATGCACCAAATTCAGAGTTTACATTCTTCCGAACATTGCTTCCCACAAAACAACTGTTCACCTTGAACGCTTTTTTATATGGCTCGGTGGTATATCGTGCTTCGCCTTCCGTATGGATCGAAAATAATTCCACATCTTGAAGTTCTTTATAACGTTCACAAAGTGCATCGATCAAAAATACCGGAGTCATTGCCGCACCTTGTAAATAAACGCGGTCACCCGAATTTACAAGGGACACTGCTTCTTGAACTGTAGTGGTCTTTAAATGATTCATTATGATTATTTTAATTGGAAACTAATAGAAAATGAATATTAATTCTTTCTGGTTACCAATTATATTTTACAAAGTTGACCAATTTTTCGGTGGATATGAACTTTTAAATTTGATTTTAATCAACTTTATAAAAAAACAGATTCTTAGTAAATTGAGCCGAATATCAACAAGGGCTTTTCCACTTGAGAATCCAGCAAATCAATGTAAAATCAGTAAAGGTAATTTGTTGATAAAAGGAATTTGATGGTTTTGCGGACTGTTTAGTAATTTTTGACAGATATTTAGGTTTTTTGCTGCGATAGCGATCATATCGAAATTGTTGTCTGCCATTAACATTCTATTTCTATCCGGGTTTTTCGAGGAATAAAATGCGTGGAACAATGGAGTTTGTGGTGAAAAATAATTTTGCAGCAAAGCTCTACTTTCAACTTGCTCTTTGGATGGTTCTGTATCTGAACTGAAAATTTCCAAGATTTTCACCGAGGCCTTCGATAAGGAAATCAAGTTGAGAAGAATGTTCAGCATTTCTCCGCTGTAATGGATTTTATAATCGGTAGGAAACAAAATCTCATTATATCCTTTGAACACGGCATTTTCCGAAATGGCCATCACGGGGCATTTTACTTTCATCATTACATCAGATGTATTCTTTCCTATAATGGTGTTTTTTTTATTCGTGATTCCTTTGGTTCCCATGATTATCAAATCGATCTTTTTCTCCAGGACCAATTCCCGAACCGTCTCGATCAAATAATTCGCTTTGAACATAAATTTGAATTCGTGCTGTGGATTCACCTTTTTGCTGTTCAAAAAAGTAGAAAACTGTTCGAAATTTGCATAGAATTCCGGGGAGACCTGTACCTCCTTAGAATTATTTTTCTCGGAAGAAAGAGGAAGCGCATGTAATAAATGGAATGTACAGGGCACATTGCCAAAACATTTCAAGGCATAAGCAGCTGCATTTTTAGAATTTTCAGAAAAGTCAGTTGGCAATAAAATATTCATTTCCCTTTATTTACGCAACAAAACTACGCGGTAGATAGCGGGTTAAAAATGACAAAAATCAGTTATTGAAACAAAAGAAGTTATATAAAGAGAAGTTGGCAAAAAATAATCAACCAATTCGTTTCAACCCATCCACATCCAATAGCTTAATGTTTCGTCCTTCGATTTCAATAAGGCCTTCTTTTTTGAAATCGGAAAGTGTGCGAATCAAACTTTCTGGGGCCATTCCGGCAACGCTTGCAAGGTCGCTTCGGGAAATTCGAATACTGTGCGTGGGGAATTTTCTTATTTTTTGAGAAAACATCAAAATAGTATTGGCTGTTTTTTTGCGCACAGAACCATAGGCCATTTCTAAAAGTTGCTCTTTTATTCCTTCTATATTTTCGCCCAGAACATCAATAAAATCCAAGGTGATTTTGCTGTTTTTCTCCAGCATTTTCCGAAGTTCCTCTTTTGGAATGGCATGTACTTTTGTTTCTTCCATCGCCGTGGCAAATTCTTCGTGCGCCGAATGTTTGTTCAAAGCTGTATTCCCAAAAAAGTCGTCTTCTTTATAGATGGAAGTGATCAGCTCCTTCCCAAATTCATCCATCCTGTGGCTTTTTACCACGCCTTTTTCAACCATAAAAAAATGATTGTTTTGTCTTCCTTCCTCATAAATGATTTCGCCGGCTTTGTAGGTTTGCAATTCAAAGCCTCGCGCAAATTCCCGAAAATCGTTCGATGATTTTATGTTGTCGGTGCTTTCTTCCGCTTGACTTTGGGCTACTTTTTTTCGGTCCATATTCTTTAAAATAGCCATTTTGGCCAACCTACTTTCTATGGCACCGATCAGTTCCTCTTCTTCAAAAGGCTTGGTGAGATAATCGTCCGCGCCCAGGTTCATTCCCTTTCTGACATCCTTATGCTCGGTTTTTGCGGAAAGAAAAATAAATGGAATATTCTGGGTGGAAACATTTTCGGAAAGTGCTTGTAGCACGCCGTAGCCATCCATTTCTGGCATCATAATATCGCAAACCACAATATCGGGTCGTTCTTTTTTTGCCAAATCAAGGCCTATTTTTCCATTGGGTGCCGTGCGCACTTCATAATCGGCAAGTTCCAAGAGTTCAGCCGTGTTTTCCCTTAAAACGGTGTCGTCTTCAATAAACAATACTTTTTTCATTCTTCTATAATTGGTAATTCAATAATAAAGGTGGTTCCTTTGTTTTCTGTGCTTTGAAAGGAAATATTTCCTCCCAAATTTTCCAAATGAACTTTTGTGATGTTCAATCCAATTCCCGTTCCTTGGCTCAGCAATACATTTTCGGCTCGAAAATACCGTTCAAAGATATGTTTCTGGTCTTCCTCTGGAATTCCTATTCCTTGATCTGTTACCGTAAACTTAATTCTATCATCGGTCAGGGCAATTTCAAAAGTAATTATCGTGTTTTCAGAAGAATATTTGATGGCATTGTTCAATAAATTGGAAAGCGCCAGTTCCAAGATTTTTTCATCCTGCTTCAAACTGATATTTTCAATATTTCTTGGATATTCGATCTCCTGCCCATCTTTTAAGGTGACATTCGCGTTATAAACGACTTCGTTCACCAATTTACTCAAACTAAAAGTGGTATATCTATAATTTACTTTTCCACTTTCCATTCGTTCGATGGAGAGGAAATCATTCAGAATATTGTTCAGATAATGTACTTTGCTCCGAATGGTGTTAAAATGCTTTTCCCGTTTTTCCTGTTGTGTTTCTAGATTATATTTTTCCGCGAGTATCACCGAGGTCAAAATACCACTCAATGGGGTTTTAAATTCGTGGGAAACCATGGAAAGGAATTTTGTTTTCAAATCGTTGAGTTCTTTTTCCTTCTGAAGCGCATGCTTTATTTTATTTTCTGCGGTTTTCCTTCGCTTCATTTCGCGCTCTAAATTCTTATTTAATTGTTCGAGTTTTACTATATTTTCCTCCAGTTCTTTGGTTCGGGATTTAATTTTTTCTTCCAGTGAACTGTTCAACTCGGATATTTGCCGTTGGGATTCTTTTCGAACTGAAACATCGATCACCAGTGACATCACATATTTTTTTCCCTCCCACTCAAACGGATTAAGACCAGCTTCGACCGGGAATTCAGTGCCATCTTTTTTTATGCCATAAATTTCCCGACCATGGCCCATTCTTCGTTTTTCACCCTTTTTTAAAAATTCTTTTACAAGCTGGACATGTGGTGATTTGTACCGAAAAGGGATCAAAAGATTAAGTGGTTTCCCGCGCAGTTCTTCTGTTCCATAGCCAAACATATTGGCAATGGCATTATTGGTGGCTACCATTGTTTGGGTTTCATCTACGACTATAATTCCTTCCGAGGCCGCATCAAAAAGTACATTGAATAAATTTTCTTTTCCCTTGAACATGAATGATTTTTCTTTGCTTGGGCTAATTTACAAAAGGTTTTGCCACTTCCGAAACCCATTTAGGAAATTCTGGATTTTATGATTTTTGTCACATTGTAACAAAAGAAATTTACGACCTTTGTACCGTTAAATCTAAAAAAACAAAATTATGAAAACAATAATGATCTTTTTGCTGGCATTTGGACTTTTTAGTTGTGGACAAGATAAAAAGAAAGAGGAAGTTCGTCTTTCTGACTACAATCATTCCGATGCACAAAAAAGTGCGGAGGAAATGGAAGCTGGAGGAAAAGAAACCACTGCTGCTGCCGTGGAAGAAAGTGTTGCGGAAGCCAACGTTGTGGAAGTTTCATTGGAAGGGACCGACCAAATGACCTTCAATAAAGATGAAATAAAAGTACCGGCGGGTTCCATCATAAAATTGACTTTAACCCATGTTGGAAAATTACCAGCCAACGTAATGGGACATAACTTCGTTTTATTAAGAAATGGAACCGACATACCGGCTTTCGGCATGAAAGCAACGGAATTCGCGGACAACAACTATATTCCGAAAGGTACAAACGCTGTTATCGCGCACACCAAAATAGTTGGCGGTGGCGAATCTGACACCATTGAATTCAAAGCACCGAAACCTGGAACCTATACTTTTATTTGTAGTTTCCCGGGACATTATATGGTGATGAAAGGTGTTTTTATTGTAGAATGAGAAACCTTCTCTTATACCATAAAAAAGCATCCCAAAATTGGGATGCTTTTTATTTCCAATCAAGCGAACTTTGAGTGATTATTCGGAATCTTCCAATCCCATTTCACCAATGGCAGAATGAGCATAAGCACCGTTGAAAAGCGGTGACAAAGAGTGTAAACTAAATTAAAATTCTTCGGTCACGATTAATTTTTCGGGAATGCCCAATGCTTTCAATTCTTTCTGCACAGCTTCCATCATCGGTGGTGGTCCGCACAAATAAAAATGCCCGTTTTTGTTAGAAATATTTTTTTCTAAAAATTTCTCCGAAATATATCCATGGGTATATTTTTTATTGTTTTCTTTCGAAAGAATATTTACAAACCCCCCCCCCCAATAAATTTTCAAATTCTGTTTTATTAATAATATCCTCCTCGGCATTATTGGCAAAAATCAGTTTATTCTGACCAATTTCATTTTTTGTCTGAAGGTCCCTCAAAATGGAAATAAATGGTGTCACGCCTGCTCCACCAGCAATAAAAACGCCTTCGCCTTTATAATTGATTGCCCCAAAAATATCGGTCAAAATCAGTCCATCACCAATTTGCAGATCGTTGAGCTCATCGGTAACACCTTTATGCTCCGGATAAGTTTTTATGGTAAATTCCAAGTGATCGTCTTTGGGAAGTGAGGTAAACGTAAAAGGTCTGCCTTGATCTTCCCAGCCCTCTTTGTTTATGGAAATCTCAGTAGCCTGACCAGGGACAAACTTAAATTTTGCTGGTTTTTCGGTCACAATTTGAAGCACGTCATGCGTAACATTTTTTATGGATTTAATTTTTACTTGCTCTTTCATTTCAGGTGTTTTTCAATAATTATTAATAGTCCGTGACTCTTTCATCTTATCCTCAATTTCTGACAGAGATGGTATTTGGCCGGAATTTGTGGTTTCAATCATATCAATTTAGAAATTAAATATCCCTCCATTTCTTTAGAGCGATTTAGAGTGAAAAGGATACAAAATTCCCAGTTTATTTCCTTGAGATTCTACTTTCCAATTATTTTGCAGACTTGAACACTTTTGACCAGAGTTGAACTCGAACAATTTTTCCGCGGTAATTTCCGATTTCAAAATTAATTCTTATCACCTGTGATATCCATTTCCTCAATCGCAATGGCAGCATGAGCATAGGCGCCACCCGCACGCATTTCGGATGCTATCCAAATAGATTCCATCAATTCTTCATTACTTGCACCTTTTCGCTTTGCATTTTTGGTATGACCTTGGATGCAATAGGGACATTGGGTAACGTGAGATACCGCAAGGGCGATAAGCTGTTTGGTTTTAACATCGATTATACCTTCTTTAAATACGACCTTAGTCAATGCTCTCCAGGCCTCTGTTGTTTCGGGTGCAAGATCTGCCTTTTTCTTTGCCATTTCGAGCGTATTTTGGGGATGTAATTCTTTATCCTCGCTCTTTATTTCTGATTTACCGTCAATTATTTCTATTTCTTGTACGGCAATGGCGGCAAATTGATAAGAGCTGCTCGCACGTCCTGCAACAGCTATCCAAATCGCCTCCATCAATTCTTCATTGCTCGCACCTTTTCTCTTTGCAATTTTGGTATGTCCTTGAATGCAATAAGGACATTGGGTAACGTGCGCCACGGCAACAGCAATAAGTTGTTTGGTTTTTTCATCCAATGCGCCTTCTTTGAATACCGTTTTGCTGAAATTACGAAAAGCTTCTGTTATTTCTGGAGCTAATTCTGCCCTTTTCTTCGACATTTCAGGGGTTGCCGGTGGGAATAATTCTTTGTTATGACTCATGATATTTCTAAATTTTTGGAATGAAAGTTAAAGGAGACGCGCCCAAAAATTACTTCTGGCGCACGTTACCGAATTATTATGCAAGCGTTGCATCCAAGCTTATTTTAAAACTAAGCGCTTTGCTGACTGGGCAATTGGCTTTGGCAGCGTCTGCACATTCCTTGAATTTTGCTTTGTCGATATTCGGTATTTTTGCTTTCAATGTTAGGTGTGAAGAAGTTAGTTCCAAATTTTTTGGTTCCATAGTCACTTCGGCTTTGACCTCCAAGGAATCTGGCGTAAATCCCGCTTCTCCCAAAATGAGGCTCAACGCCATGGCAAAACACCCGGCATGAGCTGCTGCTAACAATTCGTCTGGATTTGTGCCGGTTGCTTCTTCAAATCTTGACTTATACGAATATTGTGCGTTGTTCAACACACTGCTTTGCGTGCTCAATTTTCCGCTACCTTCTTTGATGGAGCCTTGCCAAACGGCATTTGCTGTACGTTTCATAAATATCTATTTTTAAGGATTATTAATTTAATTATACGATTATTTAGTGGCATTTCCAAAAAAAATAACCACTACTGTGTTTGGATATTTTTCGGGATATTTTTAAACCTTTTATTTTTCGGCAATAATTGCAAAAGCTGTCATTTGTTTCTCATAGTTCCTGAAAATTTTCCGCATTTTCAAAATTGTATTTCTGGCTTTCGGGTGCGTAAGAACATTAAAACCTATTTTTAAAGTCCTAAAAATCCCCTCATCACTTATCACCCTTGCAGGTTCCAAAAGATGCATCGGCGAGGAGTAAACATTTTTTATTTTGAAGCCTTCCTTTTCCAACAAAATACACCATTCCTGCTGCGTGAGTGGCCGGGCATTCACTTTTATTACCTGTGCCAATTTTCGTTGAATACTGCTTTTTATTTTAACATCCAATTGGTCTGGCACCAGTCCAAGTTCATGAATGCCGTAAGTGCCGCCCGGTTTGAGCAACCTATAAGCTTCTTTTATAATTTCTGATTTCCGGTGATCGGCTTGCATGGTGAGCATTGCCTCTCCCAAAACTTTATCGGCACTCCCCGGTTTCAATCTAGTACTGGCCGCATTGGTATTGATGATTCTGATATTTTTGCTCACAAACTTCTTTTCAAGTTTGGCCGAAGCTTCCTCGTTCAATTCCACCCCGATATACGATTTTGGATTTTTCTTGAGGATTATGGATGCGGTAAATCCAATTCCGGGAGCAAATTCCACGATATCATCCTGAGAACCGATATTTAATCCCTCGATCAATTTATGTGTAAGTTCCTTACCTCCAGGCCTCAGGACGCGCTTACCCATTTTGGCAAGGATCCAATGACCTTGTTCCGTGTTGATTGTTTTATGGTTCATTACAATTCATTTGCAACATTTTCAACTCTTTTTGAACTATCGGCTTTATTAAGGCTTAATCGCACTGTACTGGTTTCTTTGGCTTTAAGATCGTGGGGGACATTTGCTTCCAAGGCGATCATATCTCCTTTTTTTAAGGATTGAACTTCTCCGTTTACACCAAAATCAATGGCTCCCTCAAATATTTCAACCACAATGGGAAAAGGGGTTTTGTGTTCCTTCAGAACTTGGCCTTTTTTGAATGCCATTCTAATTTCCTTTCCGGCTTCCGTTTCAAGTAGAACTTGTATTGCCGGCCTATTTTCTTTGTATTCTAAATTATCTATTAGAGATGCTATTTTCATAAAATTAAATTTTTCTGTTTTTTTGTTACTAATTAGTAAGGTATTGAAATGCGCTCGTTATACCCCATTCTTTGAGGGAAGCGAGTACGTTTCAGAATAAATTTTAAGGACAATACAAAGGAACGGGTTGTTACCAATTCGAATTATGACCAAAGTCATATTCAACTTTATTTAATTTTTTTGGGTGATTATTGTTCCATGTTCACATCTATTTAAGAATATAGAACAGACCTGTTTCCACTGCTTAATTTTCTCTTTTTATCCGGAAAAATGGTAATTAGCTAGTTTTATAGTACAAATTAAATAACGTATTTTGCATCATTACCACCAAGACCACCAAAGATGGAATCACCAAAAAAACGTCCCGAAGCCTTGGAGAAAGTCAGCGAGGAACATTATGCGCTACTTTTTCTAGGCTGGAAAATCAATGAAGGTTTGCGCAGAAATATTGCATCATCTCGTATAAAAGCCTATACTGACTGGTTCAGGAGACATTATTTAGTTCCTCATTTCGAAGTGGAAAAGAAGTATGTTTTCCCAATATTGGAATTCGAAAATGTACGCGTAAAAAAAGCAATGGCAAATCACCGACGTCTAACACGATTGTTTAGCGATACTGATGATTTGGCTCGGGCCATCAACAGAATCGAAGAATAGATTGGACGTTATGTTCGTTTTGAAGAACGAATACTTTACAAAGAAATTCAGTCCATGGCGAGTCTGGAACAACTCAAAAAAATTAAGGAACATCACGAAACCGTGAAATTTTCGGATGATGAATGGGAAGACAAGTTTTGGATATCATAATATATTAATCTTCGTTTTACACAAATTATGGTAGAAGCTTTTTAAATGAATAGAGCCAAAGAACTAATTATTTTTTACCCCAAAAAGATAGAACCACGGAAGCAACATGATCTTTTCAAAAGTTAAAAACCATTGAAAAGGTTTAAGTAAGAATTTCAGTAGTACGATCTACTTTTCCCAAGGTGGTTGAAAATCTTTACCCACCCAAATATTGATTTAAAATTCTACTTCTGGATGGATACCCCACCGTGTTTTATCAGCATACGCAAAGTCCAATTTATATTTTTGGGGAATCTCTCCATTAAGCATAGACCCGTTTTTTATGGAAGGGAAAAGCTCCTCATAAGTAATCATATCATTCAATGAAACACGACGATAAATATGAGAACGCGTCATGTTTTTTGTTTCATCTAAGCCGGTAGCGCCCAAAAGTTCAACAAAATTTTTAATTGTCAATTCGTGATATTTAGCCACACGGACTTTTTTCTCTTCAGGAACCAAGCCTACGGTCAATTTAGGATCCTGAGTGGTGATTCCTGTGGGACATCTATTTGTGTTACATAGTAATGCTTGAATACATCCCAATGACAACATCATGGCGCGGGCTTGATAACATGCATCAGCTCCCAAAGCAACTGCCCGTGAAATATGAAAAGCAGAAGTAATTTTACCCGAAGCAATAATCTTGATATGTTGCCTAATTCCCATTCCGTTTAGGATATTATGGACGAAATCAAGACCGTCTATCAAAGGAGCGCCAACATAATTACTAAATTCTGGTGGAGCAGCTCCCGTTCCACCTTCACCACCATCTACTGCAATAAAATCCGGATAAATATCCAGCTCTAACATGGCTTGACAAATGGAAATAAATTCACTTTTATAACCAATACACAATTTAAAGCCAACCGGTTTTCCTCCAGATAAATCCCTTAATTTCTGAATAAACTTCAACATTTCCAATGGCGTATCAAAAGCGGAATGATATGGAGGTGACACAACTTTGGTAAACGGTCTAATATGTCGAATTTTAGCGATTTCCTCTGAGTTTTTCTCGGCAGGAAGAATACCGCCATGCCCAGGTTTGGCACCTTGTGAAATTTTGAGTTCGATCATTTTTACATGAGGATGTTTGGACTTTTCGGCAAAGAGTTCCGGATTGAATTTTCCTTCTTCATCCCGGCATCCAAAATAAGCCGTACCGATTTGCCAAATCAAATCGCCACCATGCTTTAAATGATAATCACTCAAACCTCCTTCTCCGGTATTATGGGCGAAGTTTCCAATTTTAGCTCCAGCATTCAAAGCTTCAACGGCAACAGAACTAAGTGCGCCAAAACTCATGGCTGAAATATTCAATATACTGGCAGAGTAAGGCTGTTTACAATCCTTATTACCAATCATTACGCGGGGATCGTGATTTAAAGTTTCAAAAGACTTTGGTGCGATGGAATGGCAAATCCATTCGTAGCCCTCGGCATAAACGTCAAGTTGGGTTCCGTAGGGAATAGTATCACGAACTCCTTTTGCTCTTTGATAAACCGTGGAACGATCCACACGATTAAAAGGACGCCCATCAATATCAGATTCAACAAAATACTGATACATTTTTGGTCGTAGTTCTTCCAGCACAAAACGCAGTCTCCCCAGTACGGGATAATTCCGCATAATAGTATGTCGCGTTTGAAAAACGTCATAATATCCTACAATGGTAAAGATGAGCACAATTCCAAAAAGCACATACCAATTCAAACTTAGAAAATAGGCTAATGCAAATGTTATTATAAGCGAAATAGTCGAAATAATGTAAAATTGAGTGCGCATAATTGAAGTTTAATTGAATTCAAAGTAATATTCCTATAGTGAAATAGCTTTTTTAAAACATTAAGTAATTGAAATACAGTTATTCGTAGATTGTAATTATACGGTGCAAATTACAAATTATTTCTAAAGATTCTAGTATGTAAAAGTAGTATTGGCGGCATAATGTTTTTTTTCGATGGGCTATACCCATCATTAATATATATCACCCCTTCGGGGCTTAGACTTATAGCCCCGAAAGTCATGATATGCTAACATTCAGGGCTTAATATATATCACCCCTTCGGGGCTTTGACTTATAGCCCCGAAAGTCATGATATGCTAA
>JBDNFD010000086.1:0-14563 GCA_041689995.1 Flavobacteriaceae bacterium
AATGGATATTATGTGGTTTTTAGGTCAGTTCTTTGTTGTGCGTTCGGCTTTACTTGAACTCAATGTCTATTCCTTGATAAATCTTTAATATTTCGGGCAGGGTCAATACTTTAATATCAAGAATTTTGCAAATCGCTGGTATCTTTTTAAAATCTTTATTGTCATTGCCATTTTCAGATTCTTCTGTAACAATTGCAACTGCCTCTTTTTCACTTCTCTTAATTAACGCAAGTATAATCATTCTCGCATCTGCTGTTTTTAAAAACTCTTTTTTACGTTCTTCAAATTCAGCATCATTAAGTGTTCTTGATAAAGGTGTTCTGAAGTTGTCATTTAAAAGATTATAAAATTTGTAACTAATCAGTTTGCTTATTCAAGCCTCTAATTTAGCGATAAGGGAGAGTGCGTCCAAGACATTCAGGCCATTTTTTATAGTTGTGTCGATGACAGAACGGATCTGGGCGAAGTTTTGGGCGGTCGCGCCGAGCTTGAACTGGCCGGATATTTTCTGTTTGACCTTGATGTTCCGCACGGAACGTTCCGAACCGTTGTTGTCCGGTGGCACGCCCTCTATAAAGAGGAAGGTAAAAAGGTTTTGCCTCTCCCTGCCCATACGCCTGTAGAAGGAATAAAGTTCTTTTTGCTTTTTGTCCGGTGGGTGTTCGAGCAGTTGTTCCATTTTTTGGATCTCCTTTGTGCGGGCGATTTTGTATTCCTCCCCATTACGATCCTGTCTGCCCAATCTCAGGGAACCTTCCAAAAGTTTTGAGAAGTCCTTTCCCCAACTGGCGGAACCGTACTTTTCATTGAGATAGTTCAGTGTCCGTTGCAAATGCGCCAGACAGAGCTGGTGGTGCCCAGCCACCGTGGCCGCTTGTGCGCGCCAACCGTCGCGGACCAAAATGCTCTTGGGAAATCCGTTCGGGAACTCCCTTTCAATGGTGGCGCTGCCCCTGTTGCCAGAATAGGCAATATAGGTAAGATTAGGTCCAGAACCAGCCCTTGCCATCGCCAACGCGCGCACCGGTCTCGTCCGCGCCCACGACACGGCCGATTGCGATGCGTTCTTTGATCTGTTGGTAGACCGGCCTTGTTTTTCGCGAAAGGCGTTCGAGCAGATAGTGGATGCCGCCTTCACTTATGTTGAGGCCGAAAACATCGTTGAGCATTTCTTTCATCCTGGCAAAAGGGAGGTACTGCCTTGCGTGGAGGTAACCGATGAGGCTTTCGGTGCGCGGGCCGTAGCTTACGGGCGAATCGATGCCCTCTGGGAAATCTGCCCGGGGTCTCGTGCCCACAGGCGCAGGTCTTTGCACAGGTGCGGTACTCGGTGAAAATGGGCCTGGGCACGGGAATGTCGACTATTTGGCGCGCCCTTACCCAGCTGGGCGCAACACCCTCAAGGGATTTGCCGCAACTGTTGCAATACTCCGGGCGGAGCTCTATTACCTCATCGGGATATTTGGCCATTTCCAAGGTCTTGCCCTTGTGCCCGGGCTGCCCGCCGGGTTTTTTCCCCGAGGCCCGGCGCAAGCTCTGGTTCCGCTTTGGACGGTTCTCGTCCTTGCTGGGCGGAATGGAACTGTTGCGGCTGTTCTTGGGGTTCTCGTAAAAGGAAAGGCGCTCTTTCAAAGTGACGTTCACTTTTTCCAAACGCCTGATCTCGCTTTTGAGAAGGGTGTTTTGGTCTTCCAATTCACCGGCCCTTTGTTCCAAAGCGTCCAAACGTTCTAAAAGCATCTCTATTTCCACACAGTGAAAATAACCCGTAAAAGACTGTGGCGCAAAGAAAAGGCATGACAATATGGCAAAACAAAAAGTAAAAGGCATGACAATTTGACCTTGGATGTTTTGACTATATTTGAGACTGATTAGTTACCAATAATTAATTGGAATTCTCTTTGATAATTTCGTAAAGTTCTTTCTCGGCGCCAGGGACATAACCGGAATGACGATAAATTACTTTGTTATTTTTAACGACAATTGTATGCGGAATGGACGTAATATTAAAACTGCGTTTCAAATCTTGGTTGGTGTCCAAAAGCACCGTGTAACCCCAGCTTTTACCGTTGATCAATGGTTTTACGCGCTTTTGCGTTCGCTGATCATCGGTAGAAATAGCAATGACTTCCACGCCGGTCTCTTTTTGCCAAGTGGCGTAAACTTCACTGATGGCGTCCAATTCCTTTAAACAGGGCATGCACCAAGTTGCCCAAAAACTCAAAACCGTTACGTGATCGGTATTTGTTAGGGTCTGAATGTTTGTTCGGTCGCCATCCAAGGTTTCCAAATAAGTACTGGGAACTTTATTTTGTGCGTTCATCAACAATCCGATGAACAAAAAAAGAATACTGAATTTTATTTTCATGATTTTTTATATAGAAAAACAAAAGAAACAATATTTTTTTAAACCGGCAACTTTTTATGGAAACATCATGAATTATGTTTTAATAAGTGTTTTACTGGATTTTATTATTCGTTTTCATTTCAAAAAATAAAAAGTTAATAAATTTATAGTTTCCAAAATACTTGGGGATATTGCGACTTTCAAAAAAACAAAAAATAAAAGCAATTATGAAAACACCCAAATTAGTACATTTTTTATTGATTTTTTGCTGTTTCGCTTTTGTGGCATGCAGCAGTGATAATTCTGGTGATGGTGATGAAATAACGTCCATTACGGTAAATGGAAATTCCACACTTATCCTTGGAGGAACCGCCACTTTCACCGTTAAAACAAATAATGGCGATGATGTAACCGCCGATTCGGATTTTTTTGTGGATAACACCGCTATTGATGGCAACACCTTCCAACCGACTGCCACCGGAACTTTTAACGTAACCGCAAAATATGCCGATTTGACAAGCGCTGCATTTTCACTATCAGTTGTTGGCGATGGCCAACTTTTTGCGAAAAGGGTTTTGGTCGAAGATTATACCGGCACTTGGTGCGGAAATTGCCCGAAAGTGGCGCAAGCCATCGATGAGTTGAAAGCACAAACCGATAAAATAGTGGCAGTTGCTGTTCACAAAGCCAATGGTAGCCAAGGTGATCCTTATGATTTTGCGGCCAATATTTTAGATCCGCCGGCAATTAGCCAAGGGCTTCCACAAGCGAGATTGAACAGAAATACGCTTTGGCCTTTTGTGAACGCTCCAGATATGGATTTAGCACTTAGTTTGACCGGCAATGATGCGACTATCGGTTTAAAAATAAATTCAGATGTTTCCGGTGGAAATTTGAATGTTACGGTCGATTTAAAATTTGGTGTGGACCATAGCGGGGAAAACCTAAAATTGGTCGTTTATGTAATGGAAAATGGGTTGATCAATAATCAAGTGAACTATACCACTTATTATGGTGGCGCAGATCCTATCGTAGATTTTGAATTTAATCATGTTCTTAGGGCTAGCTTAACCGATTTGTCCGGAGCAAGTGTTCCCGATGCTGAAACTGCTTCTGGGAACGTTTTTTTTTGAAGAAATCTTATTCTGAGAATCTTATTCCAACCTAAAATCGGCAAGATCGCCCAACTGCAAACCTAATTTTTCCACCGTTCCCGCATTTACTTCCAATACATATTTTGCAGGCACTTCCGATGGCAAAGGTGTCTCATTAAAAGGTTCCGTATTTTCATTGAAATCGACAATCTTGTTTTTTGAATTTATATAAATCAAATCCAAAGGAATAAATGTATTCTTCATATAGAATCCATAACGCGGTCGCTCGTTTGGATAAATGAACAACATTCCTTGATTGCTTTCCATGGATTTCCGATACATCAATCCGGTTTCTTGCTCATAAGAGGTTTTGGCGATTTCAATGTCAAAATCTGCAATATTTTCTTGTGATGAATTTTTGAATGTCAATTCTGCTTCTTTTGTGAATTGTGGTTCCGCGGTTTCAATCGATTGCTTTTTTTCATTTTTGCAAGAAATTATTCCCACGAAAACCAAAACTGTCAAGCAAAAAATTTTATGTTTCATTTATTTGTAATTTTATTATGGGGTGTAAATCAATTTTTAACGCCAACTGCATACTGATCACTGCCAACTGATCACTTCAAAAACTGGTCACTCAACTTTTTTCGCGCGTACGAGCAAATAAATTCCAATTAAAATAAACGGCACGCTCAGCCATTGACCTGTGTTGATGAGCCAATCACTGCGGTCATCGACTTGTGCTTTTTTAACAAATTCAACAATAAAGCGAACAGCAAATAACAGGATTAAAAACAAACCAAAAAGATAGCCCAAGTAGTTGCGCTTGTCGGTTTTCCAATAAAGTATCCAAAGAATGATAAACACCAAAAGATAGCCGAAAGCTTCGTAAAGTTGTGCTGGATGTCGTGGAAAATTTTCGCCCAATTGAACAAAAACCACCCCGAAATCACTGTGCGTTGGCTTTCCAATAATTTCGGAATTGAAGAAATTTCCGAAACGGACAAACATTCCTCCGATGGCAACCGGCATTGTGATGCGGTCTAAAATCCATAAGATATTTTTTTTCAGAATTTTCTTGCTGTAAAGGTACATTGCAATGGCGATCCCAATTGCTGCACCGTGGCTCGCCAAACCACGAAATCCGGTAAATTCGAATTCCGGAACAAACTGCATGGGTAAAATAATGGAAAGCGGATCTTGCACGAAGAGTTCTGGTTGGTAAAAAATAACGTGTCCCAAACGCGCGCCCACCAGAGTTGCAATAACGGTATACATAAACAAGGGATCCAATTTTTCCTCTGGGATCCCTTCGAATTTATATATTTTTTTCATGATGAAATAACCCAGTGTAAACGCGATCAGGAACATTAGGCTGTAATAGCGAATGACGAAAAATCCGAGGTCGATACCCACGGAAGGATCCCAAATAATATAATTGAAAAGCATAGGAATATTTTGAGGTTTAAAAGTGTAAATATAAATAAATTAATGTTGTTAGTGTTCCGTGTTCATTGGAAGTATTCAGTTGTAACAGTGAACGCCATATACAGTTGCGGTAATTAATAATCAGTAAGGAGTAAACAGCAATCAATATCCAATTACCCAAGAGTCTTTTAGGAAAATTGCCGTACTTTGCGCGTATAATAAGGGTTCTTACCAGCGGAACTATGGGGATAATTTTTAAGCAGTCTTTAAAAAACGTCATTTGGACCTTTCTTGGATTCGGAATCGGGGCGGTGAACGTGTTATTGCTTTACCCTAATTTCCTGCGGCAAGATTATTATGGGTTGGTGACTTTCCTGCTTTCCGCGGGAAATTTGATTTGGCCGATAATGGCTTTCGGAACACCGAATTCGTTGGTGAAATTCTATTCCTTCTACCACACAAAATCCGAGCGTGATAAATTAATGGGCATGAACTTGGTTTTGCCTTTATTGGTCGGTTTTATTATTGGTTTTCTGGCCTATATTTTCCAAGGATTTATTCTGGAATATTTCAATTGGCAAAACACATTGGTCGGCGATTATCTCTGGTTAATTTTCATTATCGCTATTGCAATTGCTTATTTCGAATTATTCTTTTCTTGGGGAAAAACCCAAATGAAAAGTGTTTTTGGGAATTTTATGCGCGAAGTGTTCCACAGAATCTGTACCACATTACTGCTATTTCTCGTTTTTTTCTCGATAATAAGCATTGAAGTTTTTTTCTACCTGCTCACGTCCATTTATGTGCTGCGAACAATTATTATGGGCGGTTATGCTTTTAGGCTCTATTTTCCAAAACTGGTTTTTCAACTGCCAAAAAATAAACTGGATGTGTTGAAATATTCTTTCCTAATGCTGATTGCGGGCTCCGTGGCCGTGGCAATGCTCGATTTGGACAAGGTGATGATCGAACCTTATTTAACCATTGAAGACGTGGCTATTTATGGAATAGCCATTTACATTGCTTCGGTGATTGCCGTTCCTTCGCGTGCGATGCATCAAATTACCTATCCGATGACCGCTGCTATGATGAACCGAAAAGATCGGATTGGTTTGAAAGATTTGTATAAACGCAGTTCCATGAGCTTATTGGTGATCGGCGGACTTGTTTTTCTGTTGATTATTTGCAATATTCAACAGCTTTACGAAATCATTCCCCCAGAATATCAGGTGGGAATTAGTGTGGTGTTGCTGATTTCCGTGGTGAAACTGTATGATAACCTGATGGGAAATGCCAACAGCATTCTTTATAATTCCGATTATTATCATTGGGTGTTGTTCTCGGGCGTTTTTCTCGCTTTCACCGCCTTTTGGCTGAATGTTTGGCTCATCCCAAAATTTGGAATTTACGGCGCGGCTTATGCCACTTTTTTTGCATTTTTTGCGTACAATAGCCTGAAAATTTTCTTGATTCACTGGAAATTCAAGTTATTGCCTTTCACCCGAAAAACAGTTCCTGTGTTTTTGTGTATCGCCGCAACTGGTTTGTGCTTTTATTTCTGGGATTTTTCATTGCATCCATTGGTGAATATCTTCTTTAAATCCATTTTACTTACTGCAGTATATATTTTGCTGATACATCGATTTAACGGTTCCGATGATATTTCGGAATTAATAAATAAGACCCTAAAAAGGCAGTAGGATTCCGGTATCGTCAACTTGTTTGTCTCCTTTACTAAAATGAATCTTCATTTTTCATTACTTCAAACTCTTCTTAAACATCTTTCACCTAAATTATAATTTCAGTTGAAAATGACGTTTCGACGACAAAATACACAATATTTTTCTAATATTTTTCGAATTCAGTTGTTCTTGCATAAATAATCGTTATATTGCACCAATGGTTTTAAAACTTTTTCTCGTTTAAGTGTATTTAAATGTGGAATATCTAACCGAAATATAAATTATTTTCACTAAAAAATAATATTAACGTTCCGGCAAAAATATTTAACATATTTTCATGTAGTTAATCGATAAAAGTTGTTACTTTGCTGAATTGATCTTTATTAAAAATCACCTTTAGATATATAATATTTTGTTAAATGAAATTTTATGAAAACACTATTATATTTTTTGGCTTTTATTAGTTTTTCTGGGTTTGCACAAACTATTGCTGTGGACGACACTTCTTATTCGCCATCGGAATTAGTGAACGTTTTGTTGGACAATGCTTGTTTGGAGATTTCCAATGTCGAAATTTCTTCAGGGGAAGCGGTGGCGTATTTTAGTAATCAAGGTGGAAATTTCCCGATTTCAGAAGGCGTGATCATTCGCAGTGGAAAAGCAAAATTTTCCGAAGGAAATTATACCGGATTGAATTTGAGCAGCCAACTCAATACCAATAGTGATCCTTTTTTGGCAAACCTGAATACAGAATCTGGGCAATCGCCGGTAATTAGCGATGTTTCCTATATGCAATTTGAATTTGTGCCACTTTCAAGCCATTTTAGTTTTAATTTCATGTTCGCTTCCAACGAATATGGACAATGGCAATGTGTTTCCAGCGATATTTTTGCATTTCTATTGACAGACCTTGTTACTGGCGAAACCGTAAATTTGGCGGTTATTCCTGGAACCGATCAGCCGATTTCGATACGTAATATTAAGGACGAAACTTATAATGCCACTTGCGATTCCGATCATCCAAATTTTTTTTCTACTTATACGGTCGATGATCCGCAAAATTCCGCTTTAAATATGCGGGGTTACACGGTGGTTATGAATGCTTCCACTAACATCCTTTCTGGAAATCCATATCAAATTCGGCTAGTTATTGGCGATTCCAACGATGAAGCTTTCGATTCCGCAATATTTCTTTCCGCAGGTAGTTTTGAAACCAGTTTGGATTTGGGTGAAGATCGATTTATTTGCGATGGCGGTTCCGATATTTTGGAAACCGGACTGACCACAGCGTCATATAATCACGCGTGGAGCCGCAACGGAACGGTGATTCCGGAGGAAAATGGAAGCAGCTTGACCATTACGCAAACAGGAACCTATTCTGTTTTCGTAACGGAAGACAATACCAATTGTTTAATCACTGATGAAATCGTGTTTTCCGATTTGATGGTTCAATCGCCGATGGATTTGATTGTCTGCAATACTATGTCTTTGAGTTACGAGTATGACCTTACCCAAAATGATCAAACAGTTTTGGGAATCGATCCGGCGATTTATCAGCCTTATTATTATTCTTCCCTCGCGAATGTAGAAGCAAATATGCCTATTCCGCAGGGAGATGCAAGTTCTTATTTAAGTCTTCCCAACCGGATCATTTACATCAAATTAATGGATATCCGGACTGGCGGGTTCTGTAACGCGGTTTATGATTTTCAACTTTTGGTCAATGATCCTATTCACGTTACCCAGCCAGATGCGATAGAAGTCTGTGGTACGGACGGATATCCAACCGTGGATTTATCACCGTCGATATCACAACTTTTGGACGGACAAGATCCAAATGATTTTACCGTGGCATTCTTCGGATCTCTGGAAGATGCGCAGAATGGAACAAACCCAATTGTCTCTCCATCAAACTATATGGTTGACACTTCGATTCCCGCTCCTTACCAAATTTGGGTAAGAATAGCTGATGCTCAAATGCAGGAATGCTATTTAATTTCTAATTTTGAAATTATTTTGAATGAACTTCCATTGGTGGATTCTTTGGAAGATGTGATTGAATGTACCGAATATATTTTGCCAGATATTGAAAATGGGGATTATTATACGCAGCCTGACGGTATGGGCGAACAACTATCTTCTGGTGAAGCGATCACCGAATCAGGAATTTATTATATTTATAACGGTCCAGATGAAAGCGGGTGCCATAATGAATCCAGTTTTGAAGTGCTGCTAGCAATTGAATTGGATTTATCTGGAAGCTACTGCGGAGAATTCAATGTTCCATCTCCGTTGATCGGCGGTTTTTATAGTGCTCCGGGCGGAGGATCTGGAATCGGGCAATTATTGGCCTTTGGAGCGAAACTTACCGCCAGTCAAATCATTTATTATTATGTTGAAATTAATGGTGAATTTTGCAGGGACGCGCCCTTCGATATTACCATTCTTCCCTTGCCACCAGTCGATAATCCCGCAGATGTTGTCACTTGCGATCAATATGTGCTTCCCACTTTGGAGCACGGCGATTACTTTTTTAGTTCAAATGGAAATGGGCAGCAACAACAAGCCGGTCATGTGATTTCTTCTACCAAAAAAATATATGTTTTTGCCGATGACGGAGCTTGCACCAACCAAAATTCATTTTGGGTAACTATCGTACCAGAATTTTCGGATATGACGGTTTGCGGAGGTTACGAATTGCCATCTTTGCCAGTAGGCGGATTTTTTACCCTTCCCGGAAGTCACGGTGCTCTGCTTCCCGCAGGAACCTTGATTGAATCATCGCGGAGTGTTTATTATTACGCGGAAACAACTACCAGTCCGAACTGTACGGAAAATGTGTCGTTCTATATTACTGTAGCTCCTATTCCGGCAGTCGATCATTTGAACAATGTGCTTTTATGCGAATCCGAATTTTTTGTGTTGCCGACATTGGTTCATGGCGATTATTTCACCCAATCGGATAGGCAAGGGGAGCAACTCTTTCCTGGAGCTATTATTTCCGAAACGCAAACGGTTTATATCAATAATTTGAAGAACGGCTGCAGCAATGAATCGAGTTTTGAAGTTGAAATCCGCCCACTGCCAGAGGTTGAAAATTTCACCGATATCTATTCGTGCGATCCTTTCGAATTGCCCGAATTAACATTAGGAAGATATTTCACCCAACCCGGCGGAATGGGAACGCAATTATTTCCTGGGGATTTCGTCACGTTTACCCGAACGATTTATATTTATAATGATTATTCCGATTTAACGAGTTGTTATACCGAAAATCCGTTCACGGTTTATATCAATAAAGTCGATTTGAATCCTATTCCAGATGTATTGGCTTGCGATGAATATGTTCTTCCAACTTTATTTTCGGGGAGTTATTTCACAGAAAGTGGAGGAAATGGCACCGAATTGTTTGCCGGGGATATTATTTTAGAGAACCAAGAAATATTCGTTTATGGCGAAAAAGGCGTTCGATTTATTTGTGTCAATGAAATAAGTTTTTTCGTGGAAATTTCGGAAACACCTGTTTTGGATCCGATTTCCAGTGCGGAAAATTGCGAGTCCTATACGCTTCCAGATTTGCCACAAGAAGAATATAATATTGGATATTTTTGGCAATCCGATGGGCAAGATGAAGTTCTTCCTTCTGAATATACACTGTCTCCGGGGAATTATACTATTTATGTTTATGCGACTTCCATCATAAATCCTAATTGTTTTGAACAAGTTGAATTTGAAGTGCAAGTGCATCCGCTTTTGAAATTAGATATTGAAGGAGGAACTTTATGTCGAAATCTGGAAATCAACGAAGTCGAATCGCCTTTAGTGCTTTCTTCCGGACTTGATCCAACTGAATTTACCGTGAACTGGTATCTCCTTGATGAATTGGTTCACACCGGACCAGATTATACCACTTTGGAAGCAGGAAATTATACGGTTGAAACCATTAAACTAAATCCAGAAGTTGGTTCAGAATGTAATTATGCGCCGACCTTGGTACAAGTTTTTGAATCGGCAAGACCAGTTATTTCAGCAGAAGTGACCGAACCTTTTAAAGAAGTCGCCGTGATTACGGTTAATATCGAGAAAGGAAAAGGAATTTATGAATATAGGTTGGATGGCGGCGAATTCCAAGAAAGCAATGAGTTTTATGACGTGGGGTCCGGCAGCCATACTATTATGGTAAGGGGCGTTGGCGGAATATGTGGAGTAACTACATTGGAAGTGATTGTTATCCGCTATCAAAAGTTCTTCACGCCGAATGGAGATGGCGTTAATGACACGTGGAATATTGGTGACCTTTACGATCATCCGGAAGCAAAAATTTCAGTTTATGATCGTTATGGGAAAAGTATGGCAACATTCCGTCCTAAAAGCGCTGGCTGGGACGGCACTTACAAAGGGCGTCTGATGTTTTCCAGTGAATATTGGTTTCAAGTAAAATATCTTGATGAAGGAAAAACCAAAATCTTTAAAGCACATTTTACTTTGAAGCGGTAAATATTCCAAGATTAATTGAAGTAAGAAGAAGCCGGGCCGAAAGCAATTTTTGGTCTGGCTTCTTTTTTATTTTGGGTGAAACTTAACTATGTCAGGTTGAGCCCCGAGTACTTGGGGTCGAAACCGACTTTTACAATCTCTAAACTTTTTTACTGAAAGTATATAAATTATGTGCAGAATAACCTTCACCAATAGCTGTTTTAGTCATAAAAGCCACCAAAATCGGGTAATTACGCTTCGAATTTCATAAATTCGTTATGCTTTTTTAAAACGATGGTCATTCTGCTTAAAAACTTATTTTATGAAAACACTGCTACTTCTTCTATTTATTTTCTGTTGTACCGCGGGGTTAAATGCCCAAATTGTAAACATTCCTGATGCGGAATTTAAGTATATCTTGGTAAACTATGAAAGCTATTTCAGCATTCCAATTGACACCAATGAAGATGGCGAAATACAGTACAGTGAAGCCGCGGCTTTCTCTGGAACCTTGCAGGTGGGCGATCCGGGTTGGGTTTTTGATGGAAACATACAGGATCTTACGGGGATCGAGGCTTTTGTCAACATTACCGAACTAATTTGTATTAACAACCAACTTACTGATCTGGACCTGAGCCAAAACACCTCTTTGGTAAAAGTAAATTGTGCGCATAACGAGCTGATCTCGTTAAATGTGAGCCAGTGCACCGCTTTGGAAGAACTCACCTGCTCCTATAACCAACTGACCGCTTTGAATGTAAGTCAAAACATTGCTTTGCAATATCTTGATTGTGGCCACAACCAGTTGACCACATTAAATGTAAGTCAAAACCAAAATATAAAAATCTTGTATTGTTATGAAAATCAACTTACAATATTAGATCTTACCAACAATATAAATCTGGATGAATTTTCCGGGTTTGATAACAGTTTTAATTTGTTTGATATTCGAAATGGCAATAATACAGCCATAACTTTATTTACGACTTTTAATAATCCTGATTTAACCTGTATTTTTGTGGATAATGCTAATTATTGCCAGAATAGTAGCGCTTGGGCGAAAGATCCAGCTTCCGCCTTTGTCGAAACCCAACAACAATGTGATGATTTAGCGGCGGTGGAAGATTTTTGGCACAATCAAATAAAAGTCTATCCTAATCCTATCCATGATTTTTTATATTTTCAAAATAATTCCCTTTACAAAATACAGCAGATAAGGCTAATTGATATTTCGGGCAAAACGATTTTCGAAAAGATACTAAAGAACGAACAAAAAATAAATCTTTCTTGGTTAAAATCAGGGGTTTATTTTATTCAGTTAAGCAATAAAGAAAATCAATCTATAACAAAAAAAATCATTAAACTATGAAAACCTTTATCTTAACTACGAGTTTGTTTTTTATGGTGCTAAGTATACAAGCCCAACAAATTACCAAACAAATTACTTTTTCCATGGGCGACGTTAAAACAATGCAAAATGGGAATTATGATATTATCCGACTTAAGAACACCTCTATTATAGTAGGGGAAGAATATGCTGGAAAGCCTCAACTTCCCGTGGCTCATGTTAATATTCTATTGCCAAAAGGAGCCACTGTAACAAATGTGAGCATCACGGGGCAACCGAGCCAAGTCTTGGGAAGTTTTAATATTTATCCTGCGCAACCGCCCGCTTATACGAATTTCGAGGCGCCACCTGCGTTCGTGGAGCAGGATGCGGCAGTATATGCTTCGAATGCAATATACCCACAAAACCCGTTATTAAAATATTCCACCCATGTATTTCGGGAATATTCGTTTGTCGGCATCGACTTTGTTCCTTTTTCCTATCGGTCACAAAGTGGCTGCTTAAAACTTTAACATCCATTAAACCTCATTTTTGATAAGAACGTCTTAATTTTAAAAGTTCTTAGTTTAAAATTCGTTAAATTATTAGCCATGAAAACAACTTTACTTTTTCTTTTTTGCCTCGCCACAACTTGCTTGAACGCCCAAATCGTGAATATTCCCGACCCGGAATTTAAATATATCCTAGTCAATTACTTTTCATATACATCAATAGCTATTGACACCAATGAAGACGGCGAAATACAGTACAGCGAGGCCGCGGCTTTCACTGGCACTTTGAACGTGGGCGACCCGTGGTTGTTCAACGGACAGATACAAGACCTTACCGGGATCGAAGCTTTTGTTAATATTACGGAATTGATTTGCATGCCCAACCAACTGACCTCTTTGGATCTTAGCCAGAACACGGCCTTGGTGAAGCTGGATTGTGCCCACAACCAGCTTGTTTCGCTCAATATAAGCCAATGCACGGCATTGGAAGAACTAACGTGCTCTTATAACCAATTGACCGCTTTGGATCTAAGCCAAAACATTGCTTTGCAATATTTTAATTGTGGCCAGAACCAATTGACCTCATTAAATGTAAGTCAAAATCAAAATTTAGAAATCTTGTATTGTTATAAAAATCAACTTACTATATTAGATATTACTCAAAATATAAATTTGAAGGAATTTTCTGGGTTTGATAACATTTTTAATTTGTTTGATATTCGAAATGGCAATAATACAACCATAACATTATTTACGACTTTTGATAATCCTGATTTAACCTGTGTTTTTGTTGATGATGCCAATTATAGTGAAAACAATCCCAATTGGGCTCGGGATCCAAATTCCACCTATGTCGAAAGCCAACAACAATGTGATGATTTGGACACAGAGGATTTTGCCTTTCAAAACCTAAATATCTACCCCAATCCGGTCAAAACAAGTTTGTATGTGGAGGGACCAAATAGCTATAATAGCATGATCTTCAATATTCAGGGAAAACAACTTCTACAGACCAAATTACGAAATATACATCAAATCAATCTTTCTTCATTAAAACCCGGAATTTATTTTTTGCGGCTAACCAACGATAAAAACCAATCCATCACCAAAAAAATTATTAAATTATGAAAACCTTTATCTTAAACGCAGGTTTGTTCCTGTTTGCTTTCAATATTCAGGCACAGCAAATTGCCGAACAAATTAACTTTTCAGTGAACGATGTGGTAACAAGTCAACTCAACGGATACGACATGGTGCGGCTTGCAAACGCAAGTATGTTGGAAGGAGGGGAATATGTGGGCAAACCACAACTTCCGGTAGCTCATGTTAATATTCTGTTGCCGAAAGGAGCGACTGCAACAAATGTAAGCATCACAGGGCAAAAAGCGCAAATTTCGGGAAACTTCAATATTTATCCTGCGCAACCACCCGCTTATACAAATTTCGAGGTGCCACCTGCTTTCGTGGAGCAGGATGGGGCAGTATATGCATCCAATACAATATATCCACAGAACCCGTTATTGGAATATTCCACCCATGTATTTCGGGAATATTCATTTGTAAGCATCGACTTTGTTCCTTTTTCCTATCGTCCACAGAGCGGGCAATTGGAATTGTTGGCACAAATGAACTTTACCGTAAGTTATACAACAGTTTCCGCCAGTGGTCCCGAAAGTTCCCCGCCAACAACTGCAGAC
>JBDNFD010000087.1:0-1560 GCA_041689995.1 Flavobacteriaceae bacterium
GTGGCCAGGAAATTATTATTGTGGAATAGAAAAAATTCAAAAGAATTAGAAACAAAATAACAATGCGATATAGTTTCGATTTTCTTCAGGTGTTTTTAAATAATATTCTAATTATTTGGTTATGAAAAATATGATTTATTTATTTGCTTTTGTCTTTTTGTTGAGTTGTTCAAAAGATGAAGCCAAAAACGAAAACACTTTAATTGGAACATGGCAATTGGTTGAAACTATCATTATTGATCAAGAACTAAATCCTGTATGGGTTCCGGTGGAAGCTGGATATACCTATACTTTCTACGAAAACGGCAGATTTAACTCTTCTCGCTTTATAGAATGTTCTACTGGTAATTATTCAACAGGATCTGGGCTTTTGATTTTAAATTACGATTGTGAAGGTTTTACAACAGAAATTGAATCACCAGCCGGAACTTTCAAAGAAATGTTGAAATTCGAATCTGACCAAATGATTTTGACACCAACTTATTTGAGTTGTATCGAAGGTTGTGGTTACAAATTTGCAAAAATTGAGTAAAATCAATCATTAAAGAACCATTATAAACTAATCATGAAAAAGAAATTAAAATTATCACTTATTCTAATCGTTACCACATTTTCGACATATAGCCAAATAATTTGTGATACTCCACCTCCCCAAACGACCGCTCAACAACAAAAAACAATTTTATTCCCAGAATTTCTAAACCCATCTTTTTCTATTTGTGTGGATGTTTTTTACCATATTGTCAGAAATACGAATGGTACGGGAGGTTTTGATCCCAATTCATTAGATATTATTACAGCAACTTTAAATGAAGCATTCAATCCTCATAATTTTTTTATCAATGGGGCGGGCTTTGATTTTATAAATAACACCGGACATTATGAATATGTTAATAATGAAGAAGAATTTGATACCTTAGTCCAGATTAATAATCGATCAGATGCTATCAATATTTATATAGTAAATGATGCTTATTTTGATGGACGAGCAGATGGTTATACCAGTCAGGCACTCGTAATTATTCGAAGCTCAGCTACCAAACAACATATTTCTCACGAAGTTGGACATTGTTTTGATTTATATCATACTTTTGAAACATACTTTGGTACAGAAGAAATCGTTCGACCTCCGCACCCCGATGCAAACTGTACTACTACTGGGGATCTTATTTGTGACACCCCTGCAGATAATGGATCTGGACTTGGAGGAGGATATGATCCCGACACAGATAATATTATGTCATATTATTTTCCGGTGTATCATTTTTCCAATGGCCAAGCGCAAAGAATGAGAGAGGCTTTTGCCTCCTCTATTTTATTACAACAAACTTTGAGCGATCTTTGCAGAATAACTGGTTCTTTTGAAATTTGCAATACGGAAACCTATACAGTGGGAAATTCCAACGACCTACCGGTTATTTGGTCTGTTTCCCCAAACCTCAAAATATTGCCTATTCCCGCACCTACCAACACTTCCGTAACCGTGGCTCCGAAATATCCTTCTTCCAACGGGATAGGATATATTCAAGCTCAAACATCCTCACAATCTTTACAAAAAGA
>JBDNFD010000088.1:0-5974 GCA_041689995.1 Flavobacteriaceae bacterium
GCAATAAAAGGTATTATAAGCGTTCCGAGCTTTTGGAGGCGTTGAAACCCCTAAAAAAATAAGGCTATGAGTTATAAAAAAACCCACAGCCTTAAAAAATTGTCGAACCAAAGACAAGCGCAAGTTAAACAAATCTACATTTATTTTATAAAAAAATCGGTACTCCAAAAACTTGGAACTACTTATTCCGAACTAAAGAAAACCCATTCACAGGAACGCATTTTCTTTTTAGCACTACAGCACGTAACCGCAACCAAAAAAGCGATTTGCACCGCATTTGATTTAACGATTGAAGCCCAATGCAGGGAGAAACGAAGACTTGAAAAACGGGATATACTTGTCCAGACTTATAAAAGACATATTTGTAAATTCACGGGAGACCCAGCGCACTATTTAACGACCGACCCCAGCAAGTTTAACAATGTACTCCACAACTTTAAGCTATGACCACGGACGGCACAACAAAGGCCGTCCAGATTATTGATTTAAAAGCCGATGTTTCCCACGGATTCCCGAAAGTCGATATTGATTTTGAGAAGCCATTTTTTACGGAAATTGAACCATACTACACGAACAAAAAACCAACCCAGCACTTTGGTATAATTCACAAGTATTCTTTAAGTCAACTCTTGGAACGGCTCAATACTTTCCAGTCCACAGGCAAAAAGGACGAAGCCCCGGCAATCCTAAAAGGGATTTATAATGGTGGCACAAGTGGCATGTATTGCGATGTTCCCGCAGGGTTTCTATTCTTTGATATTGATGTTAAGGATACCGAAAAGAAAAAAGAAAATGTTCACTTAAAATGCAAATTGAAAAACGCAAACGCATTTGAAGCGGTTCGGAAATTTGCCCTATTGACTTGGCGGTCAAATTCGGGTTTAGGTATTGCAGGGCTGTTATACGTTCCACAGTTGGCCGAAATTGGAAGGGATAAAACAAAAGAACATTCTACAATAGGAAAGGCTATAATAGCACACCTGACCAAAGAACTGAAAAGGAAAAATATTGTTATTTCCTTTGATAACGCTCAAAGTACGTTTAGGCAAATTCGATACTTGGCAGGGCAAACGGAGAAATGCAATTTCAACTCCAGCCCAGCCATATTTGAATATCAAATAACGGAAACCCCCAGAGTTTATGCAAACGGCGTTAACGCCTATGCAAATAAAGATTACAGGCCTGTTATCGGTAGCATAGCGGAACAATACAACCAGAAAAACAGTATCAAAGATGTTTTATTCCAATGTGGATTTGAACACGTCAAAGACAACCGATATAAGCACCAAAGAACCGGAAGTTCCACTTCGGGATTTGTTGACGAAAATAAAAATGTGTTTGTGAATTTTAGTGGGAGCTTTGCCAAAATAGGCGATTACAGCCCAGCCCGTTTAGTTTGTTATTGCCTTTATAATTATGATTGGCAAGCGTTCCGCAAGGCTTTAAGAGAGCAAGGTTATGAAGATAGAGAACCGACCCCAGAAGCAGTTAAAAACGCTCAAAGGGCTTTAAGCAAATCCACGGTATCCCGAGATAAACAAATCTTTGCAGAATGCAATCCTTTACAGAATTTGCCATTTGTGGAAAAGTTGAAATTCGTAAATGATAATTGCAAAAATGAAAATGAAAAACCATTCTTTTATCAATATATAAAACTTAAAAACCTATCAATAAAAAACGAACCTGTTTTAAAAATTGACGGTTATGTGAGCGAAGTATTTAACGACATTCTCAATTATGCAGACCAGTATCAAAAGGTAATTGTAAAGGCCGAAACGGGAACGGGAAAGACTTATTCCGTTATATCAGAATTTCCAAAATTAAGACCAGACCACCGATGTTTGATAATAGCACCTTTGACCGTTATCGTTGACCAAACCAAAAGGGAACATGGTATAGTTGGGCTTACTGGACAAAGTGGCATTAATGACCATAGGGAAGCAAAGACGGCAAAAATGATCATTGCCACACAGGAACAAGCTGTTAAACATTTGAAGGACGGGAACGGGTTTGATTATATTTTCGTTGACGAAATGCACAATTTTTTAACCGCCAATGATTATAAAGAAATTTTGCCCGAGCTGACCTATTTACTAAAGGATAAAAAGGTTATCGGTTTAACAGCAACCCCAAACGCTGTCTTTTCAAAGATTGGATATAAATTACTATCAGTAGAAAAACGAAACCAAAAACGTACTAAATTGATCCAGCGGTCAAGTAATTTTCCAGCCTATAAAATAATTTTAGAGCATCAAAAAAACGTTACCAAAAAAAGTATTTACCGGTTAAACTCTAAAAAAACATTATTGGACGTGAAAGCCGAATTAATAGAAAACCACGGTTTCAGCGAAATGGATTTCTTTGTTATCTATTCCGACAAACATATCAAACAATCCCAGCGGTTTAAGGGAATGATTTATAACCAACAATTCCCACAGGATGCAAAGATAATTTTAACGACCGCAATAATTGATGAAGGATTGAATATCTACGACAAACAAAAGGCGTTTTCCGATGTTGTATTTATAGATTCCGATTATACTCCACGGCCGGAAAGTTTGAAACAATTTTTTGCAAGGTTCAGAAATGACGATTCGGACAGACTTAATTATCATTATCGAAAGTTTAAGAAAGACCAGGATATAATTAACTGGAATTGGGAATGGGATTATAATAAGCGGTTAAAAAACTTAGTGGAAGATGTGGAAGGAATTGAAGATTTCAACTCTTATAATGATTTGGCAAACGATGGTAAATTCTATTATCCTGACCATTCCGTTAATAAATACGCCCTTGGATATTCAGTTACCGAACAATTTTTTGAACGGCTCACAATAGCGGAAGCAAACGAATATCTAAAGCAAAATTATAACTTGGATATTCAAGTCGATGCAATCGAGTTTGAAAGCAACGTTTCCAGCGATAGGCAAAAACGAAGCACCGATATAAAAAACGCTACACTTTATAAAAGATGGGTAATTGAGGACAACCGGGATGCGATAAAAAAGATTGTCCGAAACCATACAAGTAAAAAGAAGCTGAAAAATGATATTCAAAAAACGGATTTATTTAGTGTAGATACACCCAGCACTTTGGAGGACGATGTACGTTTTTACCTATCGGATTTTGAAAGATTGATTTCCGAAACTGAAAAAATTAAGAACCTGACAGATCGCGAACCAGAAAGCTTATTGTTCGATGGAAATAAATTAAGGAACAAACAGAAATATAACCGTTTTGTTCAGAGAATTGAGAATATAACGGTTATCGACAATCCACAAACACAAACCGACCACAAAAACAGATTGAAGATGCTGAATTTTATAAAAGATGCTATCGAACTGCGTGAATTTCAAAACCCTGACTTATGGAAGTTATGGAGCAAACAAAAGGTTTCCAATACCAAAGGATTTAAAAATTATACTTTGTTGGATTTGATAGTGGATAACTTGCCCGTTTCGATGGAAATAACGCAGGATTCAAATACAAAAATTTACAGTATTGGCGAACTACGTGAAAAGAAATTTTAACATAAATTTCAAGCGTTTTTTTTGCCTCGAAATAAGTGTTAAAAAAACCTGTTAAGCCCTGTAAACACTAATTGTTTTTAATCTAAAGTACTTTTATCTTTTCCTTATAAGAACAAAAGTACTTTAGATTAAAGAATGCAACAAACCCGGGCCCGGTTTCAAGGGATAATATTGTTCTAATAATAGATAAAACCTATCAAAGGGAAATTGTTGACAAGTTTTTGTAATGATTAAGATAAAAATGATCCCCAAACCCCTTGTTAATCACTATCTTTATAGTATGGAATACAACCTTACAAATGAACTAAAAAATTTGATACAAATGGAAATTGAGAACCACCAAAAACAAAAGGAAATATTCCGGGCGGTGGGAAAACAGCTATTCCCGGACATTAAAGAAATTGCCTTTATTGTTGGCGACAAATTAGAAACGGTTTCCTATGAACCCTTATTTTGAATATAATGACAGATAAAACCTTTGAAAAATATAAAACGGTAATTGATGAATGGTTTGTTAATGGCTTTAATGGTACACAAGCTTATTTAAAATATTACACTAAAGTAAGCGAAGATACCGCAGCGGTTAAATTCAGCGAATTGGTAAGAATTGGTAAGGTTGACGAATACCTAAAGAGCAAGCAAGCCACAACGGCAAACAAGGCACAAATGACGTATGAGGACAATTTAAACAAGTTGGAACAGCTAAGAGTAAAGGCGGAAGATTCAGGCCGTTATAACGATGCTATAAACGCCATTCGAGAAATGAATAAAATGTTAGGCCATTACAAGCAAAACAACAGCCAAAAGGCAGAAAATAAAATATCATTTGACATTCCACATATCGAGGTTTCTTATAATTCAAAAAAAATAAGCCTTGCCACGGAATAACCTATTTACAACTCAAAATTAATCACTTAAATTTTTAAACCAATGGACAGAATTAACACTTTGAAAACAGAAATTGCCGAAAGACAAGCCGAATTAACAAGGCTGGAAGGTGGCGACAAAAAGCCATCAGAAAAAGAAATGGACGAAATAATTAAAGGCGCGACAAGATGAAAAGGATATTGATACACGAGGACAAAGGGCTTTTTGAAAAAATCAAAAAAGACCTACACACATTTTATCCGCTATTGGAAAAAATGAAAACGAGTTATGAACTTTTAGAACTGGGAACTTTTAAAAACGAGGTTATGGAAGTTTTGAAAGCAAAAGGGGCAAACCAGATTGAAGTGGAATTTTACGAAAATATAGCCAGTCAACTGGACAAGTCCGGCATAACGTCAAAGTCAATGCGCCAAACCCTAATAAACGGGAATACGTCTTTGATACTGGAATTTAAAATATCTTTTTCAGGTGCTAAAGATTTCAAGATTAACCAACCCCCAGGACTAAACCAATGGCCTACCTTGGATTTTAATCTAATTTCATTTAATGACGACAGCAAAACGTTCCAAGTTGATGCAACAGCAGAAGCGGAAATTTTAGAAACCTATTGCAGGATTTATTTAGATAGCGAAAACGAAAAAAAGATATATGATTCTTTGTTGAATTTCGTACGAGCACAAGGCAGGGTTAGGGAGTCTTTAAAAGAAGTTGGTTATACTTTTCAAAGGGAAGGTTTTGAACTAAATGGAATAATACAGAACTTTTTAACCACGTCCCCAGAGGTTTCTATAAAACCCGATGCAATCAAATTCGCGGTAAACCAGAAAAATATACTGGAGCAAAGAAGTAATTTAATGAAAAACATTCGAGCAAATGGCAATTGAAAACTTTGGAGACAAAATAAATACCAACGGATTCGCACAAAATCCCGAGAACATCAACACGAAAGGGCGACCTGTATCTATTCGGACGGATCTAAAAACCATTTTAGAAGGAAATGGAGAAATGACCATTGAAGCAAAGAATGTTTCTAAAATCCACGAAGACGGGAGTGTTACCGTAAAGTTACCACAAACGGAAAGTATTGTATTGCGGTTACTGGAATGGACAAACAGCGACAAAGGAAATGAGAGCCTAAAAGCGATCGGCATGATAATGGAAACAATCGACGGCAAACCGGAGCAAAAAACAGAGCTTGCAATAAACTTTGAACCAATAACAGGGATGGTTATTGATTAGATTTTGAACTAATAAAATGCACGGAATGCACGAAATGAAGCCTTAAAAAAAACATTTTATTTTCACTTTTCACTCAATTACATAGTCTTAAAACCCATCACCGTACGAAAATCGTACAAATACCAAAACTAAAAAACCTCAACAGTCTATAAATTAGATAGTTGAGGTTTTCATTTGTACTCGGGACGGGACTTGAACCCGTACGAACCGTTAGGTTCATTGGATTTTAAGTCCAACGTGTCTACCAATTCCACCACCCGAGCAAGGAAGTAAATGTAGCCAAAAAAAATTCCCTTAGCGGGAATCAGAGCGAAAAA
>JBDNFD010000089.1:0-5420 GCA_041689995.1 Flavobacteriaceae bacterium
ATACCCTGTGAATAGTCAACTAAAATACAATTCTGAAAGCAATTCACAACTTGAGTGTGCGTTAGTTTCATAAGTGATAGCCTGTGAATAGTCAACTAAAATACAATTCTGAAAGCAATTCACAACTGTCCATCCTATTCTATAAGTTGGGTCTTTCCTGTGAATAGTCAACTAAAATCCAATTCTGAAAGCAATTCACAACCGAGAATTACAAATGAATTATAAAAAGACCCCTGTGAATAGTCAACTAAAATACAATTCTGAAACTGACGAAGGAAGTTCGGCGACTCTTAGACAATAAATATTGCAGTCAAACCAATTTACAAGCATATTTGTTTAGAAACAAATGTAACAAATAGCTCTTGCAAACGTCTTACCTTAGCCATCCAAAATCCTTTGTAAACCCATGCTTATCTACTTTCGCGTTCTTGGAGAAAGTTTCAATTTTGCGATAAATGCGCTGAAAAACAATAAATTGCGTACATTTCTGTCGCTGCTTGGGGTGACGATCGGTATATTTTCCATCATTGCAGTTCTGGCTGCGGTAGATTCTTTGAAGCGGGAAGTGACGGGGAGTTTGAGTTCTTTGGACGAAAATACCATGATCATCGCACGAATGTCTTTTGGGCCTACCGAGGTACCAAGTTGGAAACGCGAACAATTTCCTGATGTAACTTATGAAGAATATCAGTCTATTAAGGAAATCCCAGAAGTGGCGGCTGTTTCCTATTCGATTTACGTGGGGAAGGAAACGTTAAAGTACCGAGGGAAACAGATTTCCAATGTAGATATTTCCCCGGTGACTTATGAACATTATGAAATAGAAGCACTCAAAATCAAAGATGGCCGCTTTTTCAATGCCGCAGAATCGAATAGCGGGGCAAACGTAATGATTATTGGCGCCGATATTGCCGAAAATCTTTTCGCGAATCAGACACCAGTAGGCAAAAAAATACGTCTTTTTGGTCGCGATTTCACTGTGATAGGGGTTATGGAAAAGGAAGGAAGCAGTTTCTTGGGACCCTCAAATGATAATGTTGCGATTATTCCGGTCAATATGGTTCGAAAAATTTACGGGGATAATAATCGGGCAACTTTTCCGCAGATCATCGTCAAACCCAAAGAAAATGTGGACGAAAACGAACTTTTTGCAAAACTGGAACATCAATTAAGAATGGACCGTGGAATAAAACCAGGAGCTATTAATACTTTTTTCATTAATAAATTGTCAGGTTTTGCCGATTTCATTGACGATATTACCGGACAGCTAAATTTTATGGGATTGATCATCAGCGGGTTTTCCCTTTTGGTCGGTGGCTTTGGTATCGCGAATATTATGTTTGTTAGCGTAAAAGAGCGCACTCATATTATAGGGATTCAAAAATCATTGGGTGCAAAAAATAAATTTATATTGTTTCAATTTCTTTTCGAAGCGGTTATTCTTGCGGTCATTGGCGGATTGGCAGGCTTGTTTCTTGTATGGCTGGTTTCATTGATTATTTCCGGGTTTACCGGCGATTTTCAATTCGTGCTTTCCCTCTGGAATATGCTCATCGGATTTATGGTTTCAGCGGCTATCGGACTGATTTCGGGAATTATTCCCGCAATTTCGGCGGCCCGTCTCGATCCGGTGGAAGCGATTCGTACGGGAATATAATTTTGATAGGAAAAACCGAGATTTTAAATTGGATTTTTGGTCAGAATCCCTGCAACTTTTTCATTGACGAAATCCAAAAATTTTTCATCTTCTTCGGTAAATGGATCGATCTGGTGCGAATCAATATCTATTTGACCAATATTTTTTCCGTTGAAAAATAAAGGAACCACAATTTCAGATTTCACATTGATGCTACAAGCAATATAATTGTCTTGGCCTTTTATGTCCGGCACTACAAAATTTTTGTTGGAAAGCGCAACTTGTCCGCAAATTCCTTTTCCAAAGGGAATAATAATGTGATCTGTTGGTTCACCGGCGAAAGATTTCAATTTCAATTCGTCCTTGCCGCCGTTTTTAAAGTAAAATCCCACCCAATCATAATGCGGAATTTGTTCACGAAGAAATTCGCAAATACTTGTCAACCGTTTTTCTACAGGAATTTCCGGTTGGTTTAAAATGGAAAAACAAGATGTTTTTAATGATTCAAAATTCATGTTGAAATTTGGTTTAATTTTTTACTCCCTTCCCTTTGGGAAGGGTCGGGGATGGGCTCTTTTTTTTATAAATTCCCACGGATTTCTGTTAAAAGCGCCTCGAATTCTTCTTTTTCCATGGAAACTTTTTTTCCGAAATCCATATCGCCCATATTATTGAGCGGAATTAAATGCACATGTACGTGCGGCACTTCCAATCCAACAACGGCCATTCCAATTCGTTTGCAGGAAACGGATTTCTTTAACGCCAAAGCGATTTTGCGGGCGAAGGCCATTAATTCAATATATAAATCTTCTTCTAAATCGAAAATTTTGTCCACTTCTTTCTTCGGAATGCAGAGCGTATGACCTTTAGCATTCGGATTTACATCTAAAATCGCAATAAATTTATCGGTTTCAGCAATTTTATAAGAAGGAATTTCGTCTTCGATAATTTTTGTGAAAATACTTGACATATTCTATTTTTTATAGCGGTTAGGCGACCACTAAAGTAAGAAATCCCTGAGAAAAGGAAGTGTTTTTTTTCTGTTTTCGAATCGTCTGATTTTCGTATCTTTCAGCAAAAGGATTTTTTGTGATTATGAACGATACTTTGCGGATTAGTCTGATACAAACCGAACTTTCTTGGGAAGATCCTGCGGAAAACCGGGAAAATTTCTTCAAAAAAATTGAAGAGCTTCCCGAAACGGATTTAATTATTTTGCCTGAAATGTTCACAACTGGATTCAGTATGAATTCTGAATTTTTGGCCGAAAAAACCCATGATGCAACCTTGGCTTGGATGAAAGAAATAGCACGTTCGAAAAATGTTGCCATTACTGGAAGTGTGATTATATCCGAGCAAGACCGATTTTTTAACCGCTTATTTTTTGTGTTTCCCGATGGCAATTTTCAGAAATATGATAAAAGGCATTTATTCACATTTGCCGGAGAAAACGAGAGTTATTCACCAGGAAACGAAAAATTGATTGTTGAATATCTCGGTTGGAAAATTTGTCCGCTAATATGTTACGATTTACGGTTTCCGGTTTGGTCCAGAAATACCGAAAACTATGATCTGCTCCTATATGTTGCCAATTGGCCCAAATTGCGCACACAAGCCTGGGATGTTTTGTTGAAAGCGAGGGCCGTTGAAAATCTCAGTTATGTGGCTGGCGTGAACCGTGTGGGCAAAGATGGAAATGGACACGATTATTCGGGACATTCAGCAGTTTATGATTTATTGGGGAACCAAATTTCCTCCTCTGATTTTGAAGTTGAATTTTCCGAAACCATCACTTTGAGCCGATCCATTTTATGCGAAACGCGAAAACGGTTTGCCTTTTTGAACGACCGCGACGAATTTAAAATTGAGAAAGCATAATTGTTCTTCTGAAAAACATTCTCAAAACTGCTTGTTTCCTTTTCTGGTATTCAATATATTTGAAGCCTTTCAGAAAACAAACTATTTTTTCATACTAAAAGCAATAAAAATGAAGCTAAGCAATGGATTATGCATCGGATTGGCCAAGACCGGTTTTTCCGTGACCATTGCATAATCTAATCAAGCCAAGACCTTCACGCGTTTTAAACTTACTTATGGAAGATAAAACTGAAAAAAATCCTTCGAAAATTTTTGGAATTCATGCGGTTGACGAAGCGCTAGAAAGTGGACAATCTATTGACAAAGTGTTTTTTCAAACAGGTTTGCGCGGTGATTCCATAAAAAATATCGAACGCAAATTGAAGGCAAATCAAGTATCTATTTCCTATGTGCCGGTTGAAAAATTGGAACGTTTGGCGAAACATGGTAATCATCAGGGCGTGGTGGCAAGTATTTCCCCCATTGGTTTTTTAGAACTGGAAACAACAATTCCTGCAATTATGGAGGAAAATAAAAATCCATTATTTCTCCTTTTGGATGAAATCACCGATGTGCGGAATTTGGGCGCCATCATAAGAACTGCCGAATGTACCGGAGTGAGTGCGCTAATCCTTCCAAAACAAGGCGGGGCGGCTATAAACGATGAAACTGTAAAAACCTCTGCGGGTGCTATTTTTAATCTCCCCATTTGTAAAGTGGTTCATTTAAAAGATGCCTTGTTTTTTTTACATTCCTATGGCGTGCAACTCATTGCGGCAACTGAAAAAACGGCACAAAGCGTTTATGAAGTTGATTTCAAAAAGCCGACCGCAATAATTATGGGAAGCGAAGGGAAAGGTGTTTCCGCTTCAATTTTGAAAATGGTCGATCAAAAAGCGAAGCTTCCATTGCTCGGGAAAATTTCGTCCTTGAATGTTTCAGTTGCTTGCGGTGCTTTTCTCTATGAAGCGGTACGCCAACGGAATTTTTAATTCCTAATTCTCAATTAAATATTCCTCTTTCTTCATCGTGGCCTTGCCCACATCGAAATATTCCACCATCAAATTTCCTTTTTCGTCAAAATAGGCGGTTCCGTTCGAATTTTTGGACCTGAAAATATAATCGCCACGAGAAGTCTTGTTCAAATGGGCAATGGTGTCTTTTGAAACTTGATTTTTGATCAAGAATCCGTTTGCCTGTTTTTCCAATAAATAGGATATTCCATCTTTGTGAAAAATGGAATTGGTTTCCGGATTTTTGGATTCTTCCTTGATTTCTATTTTTTCCACTTCTTTTTTCAAATTGGAAGAATCTACTTCAGAAGGTGCCGAATAGGAATAGTGCAAAGCTTCAATAGATGAAAATGCATCGCGCAAAGCTTCCTGATACCCAAATTTGCGATCTTTCAATTTACTTTGCCCTTCCTTGCTCTCAAAAATAATTTGCTGATTGCAGTTTTTTAAGACAAGTGTCACTTTGGTTACAAACGAGAACATTCCAGAGTCGGACAGCACGTCGGCGTTCAATGCCGAACATGGATTGTTTACCATATCCTCGGGAAATTTCTCTCCTTCCAAAATAGCTATAAATCCATATTTTTCAAATAGAAATTCAGTCAGGGAATTTAATTTGTATTGGTCATTTGTTAAAAGAAAATCATATTTTATGGGAACGATCACATATTTGTATTGATTTACGTTTTGGGAATGCAGGCTTATGAACGAGCATAAAATACATAAAATGAAGAGGAAAAGGTATTTTTTCATATTGTTTTTTTATTTTAAAGACTCAAGTTTCGCACCCATTATTTAGAGGGTTTAAAACGATAATAAATAGCATGAAAACCAAGGGAAACCCTTGGTTTTATTGTATCTTTAAGTTACTAAACACAAAGTACAAAACATGCTACAACACGAAGATATTGCTA
>JBDNFD010000090.1:0-2658 GCA_041689995.1 Flavobacteriaceae bacterium
AAACCTATCATTTGACTGAATATCGGCTGTCCGAAAAAAATAGTACTTTTACCCATAGTTGAATTTTTGGTCAGAGATTAATTCTTCTATATACGAAAAAAGCCTCAATTATTGAGGCTTTTTTTATCGGACACTAATAATAACAATATAACAAATAAAGTGACCGATATACAATATTTTGAATGGACATAGTATTTTGGTCGAATTATACGAATTTTAATTTTTTATCCTTTCGATGAAAAACATCTTTTTTATACTAATTGTTTTAACGACCCTATCCTGCAAATCCCAAACATTGGACACGATCATTTTGGATGATTTTACTATAGCCAATTTCGGTTTTGGTTCATCATCGTCAGAACTTATTGGAACTTTGGGGCAACCCGCCTCTACTTATACTGAATATTGGGAAATTGGGGATGTTACTGCCACTATTTATCAATACTTGGGAGCAAAATTCGAATTTGTGAACAATGAGTTGGTCGGGTTTAAAATTTCCGATCCGCAAATATTTATACATACTGATTTGACAACCTTTACAGTGGGGGATTTAATTACTTCTTTGCAAAACTATTATCCCGATTCTTATAGCTTAAGGGAAAATGGTTTTATGGCGATAAATTTTGGAACAGGAGATCACGAATATTTATTGATAAAATATGCTTCGGATAAAAAAATTGTGGGAATAGAGCATCGAATTTATTAAAAATCATGCCTCTACTCTAATTTGCAATTAATATTACATTACTCGTATAAGTACCGGTTATGTAGGTGACAATTGTGAAATTATATTAGACTGGGAATGGGAACAGATTCCATGTGATTCAAATGGTGGCGGTCCTGGGACTGGGACTCCTGAAGGAGACGGTTCCGAAAATCCTGACGAAGGCGGTGGTTTCTATTCAGGTTGGGGCCCTGGAGGCCATTATGTGGACACAAACCCATTTTCAGACAACAATGGCGGAATAGATATACCGCTCGGAAGTGGCGGAGGCAGCGGTGGTGGCGGTGGTGGAAACGGTGCGCCTCCTAATGATAGTGGACATACCTTGCCACCAATAGTTATAACGCCCGTTTTGCCTGAGGAACCGGAAGAGCCGGAAGAAGATTGCAATACCTCTAAAGATGATTTAATGGAGCTTTTCCCTAATGGAAATGAGGCTGATCTACAAATATTGGCGGATGTGCTTAATGATTATGGCGCGGATTTTGGTATAGATACCGAAGCGGAGCTGCAACATTTTTTGGCGCAGACCGGACATGAAACTGAAGGTTTTACGACATTAAATGTAACGGAAAGTACCAATTATTCTACACCAGCACGATTGACGATTTATTCGGCATTTACCATGGATTCCACGGCTGCGGTAAATAATTCTAATTTATATTATGCGCCGGAATATATGCATGATTCGGCAGGGGTTGCAAATATTGCAATGTGTTGTAAATATGGAAATGGGGGTGTGGCTTCTGGAGATGGCTATAAATATCGAGGAAGGGGAATCGTGCAGCTAACCTGGCATGATAATTACCTTGGGTTTCAAACATGGTACAATAATGAATATGAGCCTGATATAGATATTATGAACGATCCCGACCTGATTGCAACTGATAAAAATTTATCCATTTTAAGCGGCCTTTGGTATTTTAAGGAACGTGTTTTGGATAAATTATCGGAAAATGAGATGACCATTTTTAATGTGTCTATATTAATTAATAATCCACGAGCTAAAGTTAGTAATGATATTAATGGATATAATGATAGGAATAATAAATATAATAATGCAACGCAAATGATCAATTGTAACTAATAAATAATATAAAATGAAAAAAATATTTTTAGCAATATGCATTGCCGTTTTATCTATAACTGATATAATAGCTCAAAATGTAACGGTTGATGACGCAAAAGACCTTATAATTGGCACTTGGTATCGGGATTTTAGCACCTATAGTGAACCCCAAAACATCGTTCCGATTGACACTTCTTTTAAAATAGTATATGACCAAAACAATATTTATTATTATGAAGACAATGTGCTTGTGGATCAATGTTGGTATGAAATAAGGAATACGGACTGTAATAATATTAGCTATATTAATACATCTTATTTGGTTGAGTTAGACCCAGTTACTGATGAAGTAATTTGTACACTTTTCCTAAATATCACTAATAATGATTTGGTACTTACAAATGATTCTGGTAAAATTTATCATTATGTGAAAACACCTTAGATAAAAAAGATATTAAATTAATTTTAGGATATTTAATTATTATAAACAAAGAAATTTTTTTGGCAATTACTTTCTTTGAGGTCAGTAGTTACGAACATATAAATTGGCTTTGATATATTTTTTCAGACTTCACCATTCTTTTTATCAAGTTATTAAAGATGTTCTTTTTACTTTTTGAGCGATTTATACGATAGCAAAACTCATCAAGATACCTATTGATATTGAAGTCACTTACCCAAGAATACGTTGTCCTAATCCACGATTTTACTTGATGGATCATCGTATGTAATGCTATAAAATTCTTTCCTTTATCACTTTCAATTTGTTTGATATTATAATCCTCAAGTTTCGCATCCCGAAAACATTGATTTTGCAAAGGGATAAAAACAAAAATAGCAGCATACAAACCTTGCTTAACGCCTG
>JBDNFD010000091.1:0-21478 GCA_041689995.1 Flavobacteriaceae bacterium
TAGGAGTTAGGAGTTAGGAGTTAGGAGTTAGGAGTTAGGAGTTAGGAGTTAGGAGTTAGGAGTTAGGAGTTAGGAGTTAGGAGTTAGGAGTTAGGAGTTAGGAGTTAGGAGTTAGGAGTTATGAGTTAAGAGTTATGGGAATGAAAATCAAAAATCGTTAATCGTTAATCATCAATCGTTAATCATCAATCGTTAATCATCAATCGTTAATCAAAATGAGCGAACTAAGTGTCAATCATTTATTGGGAATCAAATACATCAACAAGGATGATTTGCAACTGATTTTTGAAACTGCCGATCATTTCAAAGAAGTCATCAATCGACCCATCAAAAAAGTTCCTTCGCTTCGCGATATTACCATTGCCAATCTTTTTTTTGAAAACAGTACCCGAACGCGGCTTTCTTTTGAACTTGCCGAAAAGCGTTTAAGCGCCGACGTAATCAACTTTTCTGCGGCTTCTTCTTCGGTTAAAAAAGGCGAAACCCTCATTGATACGGTCAATAATATTTTATCAATGAAAGTAGATATGGTGGTCATGCGCCATCCGAATCCGGGGGCTTGCGTATTTCTCTCCAAACATGTGGACGCCAGCATTATTAATGCCGGAGATGGAACTCATGAACATCCAACACAAGCATTGTTGGACTCTTATTCCATTCGCGAAAAACTTGGCGGTGTCGCGGGAAAAAAGGTAGTGATTGTTGGTGATATTTTGCATAGCAGAGTTGCGTTGAGTAATATTTTTGCCCTAAAAATGCAAAAGGCAGAAGTGAAAGTCTGTGGTCCAAAATCATTGATCCCAAAATTTATAGAATCATTGGGAGTAAAAGTTGAAACCAACTTAAAAAATGCTTTGGAATGGTGCGATGTGGCCAATATTTTACGCGTACAAAATGAACGCATGGAAGTTTCATATTTTCCGAGCACGCGAGAATATGTACAACAATTTGGCATCAATAAAAAGCTGTTGGATTCCCTTAAAAAAGAAATAACAATCATGCACCCGGGACCCATAAATCGCGGAGTGGAAATCACCAGCGATGTGGCGGATTCCCAACATTCCATTATTTTGGAACAAGTACAGAACGGAGTTGCCGTGCGAATGGCGGTAATTTATCTATTGGCCTCAAAAATTAAACAATAAATGAAAAGAACAAAAAAGGAGAATTATTTGATCCTGGAAGACGAAAAGGAAAACGTGAAAGATTTTGCTGGTTATTTGTCCCAGGTTTATTCCGATATAAAAAATAATCATCTCGTAATCAATATTTTGAAATATGGCGAATTAAGTCTCGGGGAACTACTCGCCTTTTTGCCTTTATCGAACAAACACAGAAAGGCCAAAAAATCTTTTGTTTTGGTAAACGACACCATTAATATTGATCCGGTTCCTGATGAAATGGTGGTGGTGCCAACTTTGCACGAGGCGAAAGATATTCTTAAAATGGAAGAGATTGAACGCGATATGGGGTTTTAATCCATCATTCTTCCACTAGCTTCATCAATGATTAAAAACAACTAACTCCATTAAAACTTATTTCCATTGAAAATCCATATTCTAGGTTGTTATTCCGCTGCACCAAAGGGAAACACGCATCCGACCGCCCAAGTATTGGAAATTCAAAACCATCTTTTTTTAATCGATTGCGGGGAAGGAACACAAGTACAATTGCGGAAACATAAGATCAGATTTTCCCGAATTAAACATATCTTTATTTCTCATTTGCACGGCGATCATTTTTTTGGTTTGGTTGGATTAATCTCAACCTTCAGCTTATTAAATAGGGAAAAGGAATTGCATATTCATGGTCCAAAAGGAATCAAAGAAATTATTATTCTTCAATTGAAACTTTCAAAATCTTGGACAAATTATCCTCTATTTTTTCACGAATTATCATCAAAAAGTCCCAAATTGATTTTTGAAGATGAAAAAGTAAGTGTGCAAACCATTCCGCTAGATCACCGCGTTTATACCAACGGATTTTTATTCAAAGAAAAACCTGGTGAAAGAAAATTACTACTTGCGAAAGTTTTGAACAAAGGAATAGATACGGTCTATTTCCGAAGTATCAAAAAAGGAAAAGACGTTATTTTAGATGACGGGACAGTGGTTCCCAATGCCGAATTAACTAGTCCTTCTGACCCGCCAAAAAGTTATGCTTTTTGTAGTGATACGGCATTTAAACAGGAAAATGTGCTACAATTAAAAAATGTGACGGTTTTGTACCACGAGTCCACCTTTTTGGAAAGTCACAAACATTTGTGTGAAAAAACAAAACATTCCACGGCAAAGCAAGCGGCCCAAATTGCCGCAGAGGCGAATGCGGGAACGCTAATTCTCGGACATTATTCTACCCGATACGACAATCTGGATTTGTTCAAAGAAGAAGCAAAATCCATTTTTGAACCAGTGGAATTGGCAGAGGACGGAAAAGTCTTTGAATTTTAATACTCTATCACACTCATAGCTACTAACTCATATCTCTTTCGTAAATTGCAGGATGGAAGAAAATCTAGGAAATCACCGCCGTTCCTATGAAAAGTATGAAATGCGGCGTGAGAATATGGCGGAACACCCAATGGTGCAGTTCCAAAACTGGTTCAATGAAATTGATGCGGACAAAAATACAATTTTTGAGGCCAATGCAATGACTTTGAGCACAATCGGATCGGATGGATTTCCAAAAAACCGTATTGTTTTGCTGAAGAATTTCACTGAAAAAGGTTTCGTTTTTTATACAAATTACGACAGTGAAAAAAGCCGGGCAATTCTGAAAAATCCGAATGTATGTTTATCATTTTTTTGGTCGAATTGGGAGAGACAGGTTATAATAAAAGGATTGGCAGATAAAATATCCACAGAAATTTCTGATGAATATTTTAATTCCCGGCCAAAAGAAAGTCAGTGGAGCGCAATCGTTTCACCACAAAGCAGCGTGGTGCCAAATCGGGAATTTTTGGAAAAGAAATTAAAAAATCTGATGGAAGAGAGTTCAAGAAAAGAACCAGTTCGCCCTGATTTTTGGGGCGGATTCCTGGTAAAACCAGTTTCGATAGAATTTTGGCAGGGACGAAAAAATAGACTTCATGACAGATTTCGATATACGTCAAATAATTCCACTTGGGAAATTGAACGCTTGGCTCCTTAAAATTAAATAGTATGAAAAAATTGATTCTGGTGCGTCACGGAAAATCTTCTTGGAAAACAAATCAAGAAGATCGCAATCGACCGTTGAAAAAACGTGGATTGAAAGATGGCGAAATTATCGCAAATGCTTTTCCCATCGATTTCAAAAGAAAAGCAAAAATTTATACAAGTCCGGCGTTAAGGGCAAAATCCACTGCAGAAATTTTTAAAACTATTTTACAAATTGCAGATTCTGATTTTGAGGTTGTTGAAGAACTATATACTTTTGATGACGAACAGGTTTTGGATTTTATAAAATCCTGCGACGATTCATTGGATCATATTTTTATCTTTGGTCATAATCCGGCTTTTACCGCATTAGCAAACGATCTGGGAAGTCTATATTTCGATAATTTGCCTACTACCGGTTTGGTGATGATAGAATTTTCTAACTCGAAATGGAAAGAAATTAAAAAAGGAAAGACGATTTTGACTCTAATTCCAAAAGATTTTAAAAAATAATTTAAAGCCTTAAAACAGTTAAAATAAAGCTATTACAAAAGAATGCAGGGAACAAACCACAAAAATGAATATGTCAATCGTGAATTGAGCTGGCTTCAGTTCAATGCTCGGGTTTTGCAAGAAGCCAGTGATGAAAGTGTGCCGTTGATAGAACGACTTCGGTTTTTGGGCATATTTTCAAATAATCTCGATGAATTTTTCAAAGTGCGTTATGCCGCGATCAGACGAATCGATCTGGCTGGGAAAAAAGGAAAAAAGGTGCTCGGGGGAATCACGGCCAAAAAATTGTTAAAGGAAATCACGCATATTGGTATCGCACAGCAAAGTGAAAGTTTGGAGATTTTGAGCGACATCCAAGAACAACTAAAGGCGCATAATATTTTCATCATCGATGAAGAAAGGGTTTTGCCAGAGCAGGTTGAATTTGTGAAGGAATATTTTATGCAAAAAGTGAGTCCGGCTTTGGTGACCATAATGTTGAACGATCTGGAAAATATTCCAAGATTAAAAGATACCGCGGCCTATTTGGCAATCAGAATGATTCTGAAAAACACGGACAAGAAGGAAAATAAACGTTATATTTTAATTGAAATCCCACGGGGAATCGATCGTTTTGTTGAGATTCCTAGCGATGATAATAAAAAATACATCATTCTCGTAGATGATTTGATCCGTTTCAATTTGGAAAGCGTTTTCAATATTTTTGATTACGAAAGTATTTCTGCCCATATGATTAAAATTACCAGAGATGCCGAATTGGATTTGGAAAGGGATTTGAACAAAAGTTATATCGAAACAATTTCGAGCGGTGTCAAAGAAAGGGTTGAGGGAGATCCGGTCAGGTTTGTTTACGATCAAACCATTGAAGCCGATATTTTACAATTCTTATTGATGAAAATGGGAATCGAGGACAATGATAGTCTCATTCCTGGGGGACGTTATCACAATCGCCGTGATTATATGAAATTTCCAAATTTGGGCGTTCCAGAACTTTTGTATAAAAGATACAAACCCTTACCGATTCCAAATTTACATTTTGATGGCAGTTTGCTGAAGGAGATTTCACAAAAAGATTTTCTTCAATACACGCCCTATCAACAATTTTCTTATACGGTAAAATTTTTGCGCGAAGCGGCTTTAGATCCAAAAGTAAAATCCATAAAAATTACTATTTATCGTTTGGCGGAAGTCTCGCACATTGCCAGTTCGCTGACAAACGCGGTAAAAAACGGCAAACAGGTCACTGTTTCCATTGAACTGCAGGCACGCTTTGACGAGACCAATAATATTCGTTATGCGGAACTTATGCAAAACGAAGGAATCAAGCTCATTTTTGGGGTTCGCGGATTGAAAGTTCATTGTAAAGCCTGCGTAATTGAGCGTTTGGAAGAAAATATCGTTAAAAGATATGGGTTTATCAGCACGGGAAATTTTAATGAAACGACAGCAAAAGTTTATACAGATTATACTTTATTCACTGCAGATCAGCAGATTTTAAAAGACATTAATAAGGTGTTCAATTTCTTTGAGGCCAATTACAAAGTCAATAAATTTAAGCACTTAATTGTATCGCCGCAATATTCGCGTCAGGCATTTACCAAACTGATCAATATTGAAATCGCGAACTCGAAACTTGGAAAACCTGCTGGTATAAAATTAAAATTGAACAGTCTTTCCGATCACAAAATGATTGATAAATTATATGAAGCAAATAGGGCAGGAGTGAAGATAGACATGATTATTCGCGGCATTTGCTGTTTGGTTCCGGGAATAGAAGGAATGAGCGAAAATATTCGAGCCATTAGTATTGTAGATAAATTTTTGGAACATCCGCGTTTGTTTATTTTTGAAAACGGAGGCGATCCAAAATTCTTTATATCATCCGCCGATTTTATGACCCGAAATTTGGATTATCGTATGGAAATAACCTGCCCCATTTACGATGAAGACATTAAATCAGAATTGGCGGACACCTTTGAAATATCTTGGAAAGACAATGTAAAAGCCCGTGTTTTTCAGCCTGATAAAATAAATGCTTATCGGAAAATCGTGGGGCCAAAATGGAGAAGCCAATTTGCGACCTATGATTATTACCTCGATAAACTCGAGCGTGTTAATAATGTTCAATCTACCGAAAACCAGAATACCAATGCTTAAAATCAGGAAATATGCTGCCATCGACATAGGCTCCAACGCTGTCCGTCTGTTGATTTCGACCATTACGGAACCAAAGGATAAAGATCCAAATTTTAAAAAAACCTCTTTGGTGCGTGTGCCAATCCGGTTAGGAGCTGATGTTTTTGTGGAAGGAAAAATTTCCAAAGAAAACATGTGCCGAATGCAAGATACAATGCAAGCTTTTGTTTTACTGATGAAATCGCACCGAATCGAACGTTTCAAGGCTTGTGCCACGTCTGCGATGCGTGATGCCTCCAATGGGAAAGAACTTGTCGAAAAAATTCATGACCAAACGGGACTTCAAATTGAAATTATTGATGGTCAGGATGAAGCGGCAATGATTGCAGCCACCGATTTACATACCTTAATACAAAGTGACAAAACCTATTTATATTTAGATGTCGGCGGGGGAAGTACTGAATTTACATTATTTTCTGAAGGGAAAACCATAACTTCTATTTCTTTTGCGCTTGGTACAGTTCGTTTGCTGAATCGTGGCGCGAACATCGAAGAGTGGAAGGCTGCGGAAAACTGGGTCAAAAAAATAACGAATGAATATTCAAGGATAGAACTGATTGGTTCGGGTGGAAATATCAACAATATATTTAAATCAAGCGGAAAAAAGCCCGGAAAACCATTGTCTTATTTATATTTAAGCTCTTATTATCAGATGCTTACTTCTTTAACTTTTGAGCAACGCATCACTGATTTGAACATGAATGAAGATCGTGCCGACGTAATTGTGCCCGCTACAAAAATTTATTTATCCGCAATGAAATGGAGCGGTGCCCGAAAAGTTTATGTTCCAAAAATCGGTTTGGCCGACGGGATTGTGAAATCGTTGTATAACGAATTTGTTTTAACAAGTTGATTTCATCACGTTCCATTGAGCGCAGTCGAAACATCATTTGACTCTGATTAAGCTGATAATCTTCTATTGAATTTACACGCTCAAAAATCGCATAAAGTTGTTAATTACGAAAATGTTCAACCATGGATATACTCGGAATTCCCTAAATTTATCATTATTTCTGCCTCGTACTCCAACAGATCGTTCCATTTTTTATCCACGTTTTCACGTTCGCCATATTTCCTCGCAAAGTTTAGAAAAAGTGTATAATGATTAGCTTCACTTATCATTAATTTGCGATAAAATTTTTGGAGTTCCTCATCCTGTAAATTTTCGGAAAGCAGCCGAAAACGTTCGCAACTGCGCGCTTCTATTAGGGTGGCATATAATAAACGATTCACTAATTGTTCGCTCCGACTTCCTCCTTTGGGGAAAAATTTGAGCAGTTCGAGCACGTATAAATCTTTCCTGCTTTGGCCTAAAACCAAACCTCGATTCACGAGTTTTTCGTGCACCATTTTAAAATGGCTCATTTCTTCCTGGGCCAGCAAACACATTTGTTCAACCAATTCAGAATGTTCGGGAAAACCAATTATGAGTGAAATTGCTGTGGAAGCGGCTTTTTGTTCGCAATAAGCATGATCCACAAGAATTTCTTCAATATTCTTTTCTGCAATGTCCGCCCATCTCGGATCTGTGGGAAGTTTTAATCCTAACATTGTAAAATTTCTGTTTTTATTTTCGGAAGAAATCATGAAATATCCAAATCGAAGGTTTTACGCAATTTCTCCAAGAGTGGATTCTTCTCGTTTAATTTTTCAAATTTTTCACGCGTAGTGAAAACATAATTTTTTGCGGCGGTTTCGTTCATTTCAATCGTTAACTCAAGCAGATCATTTTTGATATGTTTACGGATGTAACCTATTAAAGGTCCTTGAGCCCGCTCTAATTCCAACTTCATGGTTGCCGTGGGCATTTCTATAAAAAGAATATGATTTTCTTTCAAAACCGGCATTTTAGCACCAATAATGGAAGCAAGGTTATGGTTTCCGCGCTTTTTTATGTGTTTTGCATAATCGTCCCAAGCGGCCAAAACTTGTGTTTCGGTGTATTCCTCATTATTTATTGGCTTGGAATCTTTATGTTCCTTCCCTTGTTTCGCCAGCAATTCATTTTTATGGCGAATACTTTTCAATGAAAGTCCCGAGGTTCGCTTTACATTTTTAAACGAGATATTGGCTTGGGGAAGACTGCCCTTTTCTATGGAAGCTTTTTCTGTGGGTTCATTTACGGCGATCGGAAGAGGTTCTTTTGTTTTTTCTTCAAATATTTCCTCCTTAATCTGCGGTTCAGCTTCTTGTTTTTTCTTGGAAACAAAATTAACCGCTGGAATTATGACGGGTTTAGCCTTTTTTTTTTCGCCTCCAAAAGTAATGGAGGCTAATTGCATTAAACATAGTTCAACCAGCAACCGCTGATTCCGACTGTTTTTATAATTTAAATCAGCTTCGTTTGCAAGATCAATTCCTTGAAATAAAAACTCTCGACTGGTTTTTTGTGACTGCTTTAGATAAGCTGTTTTCGTTTGCTCGCCCACTTCCAATAATTCAATAGTGGAAGGATCTTTGCACACCAACAGATCGCGAAAATGGGAAGCCAAGCCGGCAATATAATGTTGTCCATCGAAACCTTTGGACAAAATTTCATTGAATTGCACCAAAAGGCCGGGAATATTATTTTCTAGAATTAAATCGGAGGACTGGAAATAGGTGTCGTAGTCCAGTACATTCAAGTTTTCGGTGACGGCTGCCCGGGTCAGGTTTTTTCCACTAAAACTTACCACGCGGTCATAAATGGAAAGAGCGTCACGCATCGCTCCATCTGCTTTTTGGGCGATAATGTGCAGGGCATCATCTTCTGCTTCGACCCCTTCTTTTTTTGCGATATTTGATAAATATGCTTTCGCATCGGAAACCGTAATTCTTTTGAAATCAAAAATTTGACAACGCGAAAGAATGGTGGGAATAATTTTATGTTTTTCGGTGGTCGCCAAAATAAAGATGGTGTGTTTCGGCGGTTCTTCCAAGGTTTTCAAAAAAGCATTGAAGGCTGCTTGAGAAAGCATATGGACTTCATCAATAATATAAACTTTATATTTTCCAACTTGTGGAGGAATGCGCACTTGATCAATTAAGCTACGAATATCGTCCACTGAATTATTGGAAGCTGCATCCAATTCAAAAATATTGAAAGCAAAGTCTTCTCCTGGTTTTGTAGTTTCGGTCTGATTGATGGTTTTTGCCAGAATTCTTGCGCACGTGGTTTTCCCGACCCCTCTTGGGCCCGTGAACAATAAGGCCTGCGCCAAGTGATCGCTTTTGATAGCGTGAAGCAATGTATTGGTGATGGCTTGTTGGCCTACCACATCTTCAAAGCTTTCGGGGCGGTATTTCCGGGCCGATACGACAAAATGTTCCATGGAAAAAATATTGAAAACAAAGATAAAAATCCTTTATGAAAACAGATGTTTTATTGATCTTTTTTTGGCGGATAATTATCAGGGGAAGTTCTTTTATCCACTAAATCATCCATCCAATTTATGGCGAGATCCAGATCATTGAAAATACTAAAAGGTTTAGAGAAGAATTTTTCTTCGAAAGCGGCAGTAATTTCCCTTAAGTGATCGTTGCAAACAACGGCCATGCCAACCAGTGTCAACATCTTCCCACAGTTTAAATGGATCAGCGGATTAATACTATAATGGTTGTTCCTATAACTGATGTACCCATAAAAATCATCACCGTAAAAACTTTCCATAGTTGATTGTAATTTTTTCACTGAATCATAATCCACCATGGCGTCTTCCTGAACGATCGAAATCACATACTTTTCAAAAAATTGAAGCGATGCGAAATCTATATCCAATATTTTAAGAGGCTGCACCATTTAATGATTTTTTAAAAACGATTTAAAATTAAAACTTTATTAATGTTTTTCAATAAAATAACATCTTAAAGAAAACATAAATAACATGTTATATATATTTTTTCGTTAAAATAAAATCAAAATATACAAAATAATTTTTTAATAAGAAGAAATTATGAAAAATCCTACTATTCTTGACCATACAAATTAAGTTAAAATTCAGTTTAATACGTGGAAAGCTATATCTTTGCAACTGAACAGACCGCCTTATCGCTCCCGAAATTTATTCGGGAGAGGAAAGTCCGGACACCGCAGGGCAACATAACGGTTAACGGCCGTCTTTTTCAGAATCTGATTTTGGAAAAAGGACCAGTGCAACAGAAAGGATGTACAGATCATGCTGTAGTGAAACCAGGTAAACTCTATGTGGTGAAATGTCATGTAAACCAGCATTTAAGGCTTGCCCGGTCGTTGTTGGAGGGTAGACAGCTAGAGGTTTTTGGCAACAAAAACCCCAGATAAATGATAAGGACCCCGAACACTCGGGGGTACAGAATCCGGCTTATAGGTCTGTTCTTTTTTAATTCAGTTAGTGATAAAAAGTGTGGAGTTTATTCGATTTCCTGAAATAATGAAAAGACGGAGCTTCCGTATTTCCTTTTTTCTATGAACTGGGGAAAATTTGAGAGGATTGTTTTGGGGGAATGTTCAATAACCAAAAGGCCATCAAGCTCCAAGAGGTTCTTCTCGAAAACTAAATTGACAATCTTTTGAAATTCTTCGAAGGGTAAATCATAGGGTGGATCTGCAAAAATAATATCAGCTTTCCAGGTTGCTTTTTCCAAATAATGGAAAACATCGATTTTTTTTAGCTCAATATTTTCATCTAACTCTTTTACGGTTTTGGAGATGAATTTAATACAATGAATATTGGCATCAATCGCGACTACATTTTTAGCGCCTCTTGAGATAAATTCATATGCAATATTGCCAGTGCCGGAAAAAAGGTCAACAATGGAGATTTCGGAAAAAACATATCGATTTTCCAAAATATTAAAAAGTGCTTCTTTGGCCATGTCGGTGGTGGGGCGCACCGGCAATCTTTTTGGTGCTGTTAATCGACGGCCTTTATATTTTCCTGAAATTATTCGCATGCTAGGCTTCTGAGCAAGAAATTATTTTGAGAATTCTCCGATCTCTTTTCATTTGCATTATTAAAAAAAGAGCAGTTTCGGACATAATCGCGAAGTAGCATATAACTTTCAGAAGTTTCTGAAATATTTCCGGACAGTTTCAATAAGAATTTCTCGGGATCGAGTTTTAATTGTTCAGCAACAAACAAAATATAATACACAAAATCTTCGGGTGTTTCAAAGAAAAAACTATTGCACAACAATAGGTTTCCTTGCTTGGCCATTACCAAATCGAAGTGTTGCCAAAATACATGAATGTACATAATTTCTTCACTTTGGCTAATTTTTAAAATATTTTCGACCAAAAGCGATGCGGAATGTCTGTAATCAAAAGTCCCAAATCTTTCAAAAAAATAATTGTTGATATTGGCGTAAGGCACGAAGACATTAACGTATTTTCCATTATCCAATAAATCATGCGCCAAAAAATCGGTAGTGAGAATTTTCGCATTGAATTTAAGATAATCGCTCAAATGATTTTCATCGAATAACTCTTCTGGGACAAAACAATATAAATTATTCGCATAGATCAAGGAAATCTTTTCAACGGTTTCCAAGTCTATTTTTTCGTTCTGAATAGCGAGTTCTATTCGTTGAAGAATTTCTTCGGGAGCAAGTACTTTATCAAATTCTACTTCCCCAGAATATTCCTGTTTTTCCGAACTTCCATTGGAAACATAAAAAGAAAATCCATCCCGAGCGATCAGAATGGACATTTTTGTTGAAATTTCTTTTAAGTTATTCCTTTTTGATAGTGCCATAAAATTTCGGCCAGTTTCCATTTGTTTTCACCTCATCCATTGAACCAACACGAATATATTCACCATTAATTCCATCAACAGAAAGCACCTGATTTTCCATATGCACCAAATCTTTTGACTGATCTTTCAAAAGAACGGATTTGGCAACTTTGGCCTCAAAAACCGGAATTGGGGTTTCATTTTTCATCACGGTTCCTGCTTCCAAAGAAAATTTTTCGGATTTATCGGTGGTTGGAACGAACATCATTTCTTTATAGCGGTTCGAATTTCCAAACAAAGAATCTTTTACGGGAACAAAACCTAGCGTATCGACAATTGTTATTTCCTTATTTATATCAATTCCATAAGCCTTGGTCTGTTCAACATCCAAAACAGTGGAATCCCGCCGCTGAACAATGGTGTATTTTGCAGTGTCGACAAATTCGATGAGCTTGTCAAAATCGCCTGTAAACTTTCCGGTTACTTGTTTATAAGCCATTTCGGAATTCATAATATCTTTCAAGCGTTCGATCACTGGGGCATAGCGTTCTCTTTTGATTTTGTTGAACTGAATGGGTTCATAAATGGAATTGAACGTCATATATGCCAAAAAACCGATCACCAGCCATAAAAGCAATTGAATTACAAGTTTCATTATCTCAATTTATTAATTAGTCAAAGGCAAATCTACAATTTTTTTTTGTTCACAAAAGTTTCCAAAGATAAAAATGCAATCCTATCTTTGGTTTTTTCTTCAAAACCCGTTCCAAAATGGATCCCTCGTCGTTTTATAAAGTATTATTGAAGAATTTTGGTCATAAGACCACAGAGAAACAAAGTATTGCTTTGGAAAAATTGTCACATTTCCTCATTGACAATAGAAAAGACGAATTGTTTTTGCTGAAGGGATATGCCGGAACAGGAAAAACCACCATTATTGGTGCGATTGTAAAAAGTTTATGGCAACTTAAAAAAAGGCCCGTACTTGCAGCGCCGACGGGAAGGGCGGCGAAAGTGATCAGCAATTATTCTGGATTACAAGCGCAAACGATTCATAAAAAAATATATTTTCCAAAAAAAACCAGCGGTGGCGGCGTGGAATTTGTGCTTCAACAAAACAAGCACAGAAACACCGTTTTTATTGTGGATGAAGCTTCTATGATTCCTGATAAAGCGGTTGACAATAAGTTTTTTGAAAATGGTTCATTGTTGGATGATTTGATGCACTACGTTTTTAACGGGCATAATTGCCAGTTGATCCTTATTGGCGACACCGCACAACTTCCGCCGGTCGGGGCCGAATTAAGTCCGGCGTTGGATCCACAAAAATTGTCCCTAAATTTCCGAAAAGAAGTGCTTCATATTGAATTGGACGAAGTCATGCGCCAAAGTCAAAAAAGTGATATTTTACACAATGCCACCATTTTAAGAAGAATTCTGGAGGAAGGTTTTTACGATAGATTTCAGTTTGAAATATCCAATGTGGCCGATGTGGTTCGTCTTCGGGACGGTTATGAAATTATGGACGCAATCAACGATTCTTATAGTGAACTGGGCCATGAAGAAACTGCCATTATCGTCCGTTCGAACAAGCGGGCAAATGAATATAATCAACAAATACGCACCCGGATTTTATCGCGTGAAAGTGAAATTGCCGCAGGTGATTTTTTGATGGTGGTAAAGAACAATTATTTTTGGGTCGATCCTTCCAGCGAAGTCGGATTTATTGCGAATGGCGATATTATGGAGGTGTTGGAAATTTATAATATTAAGGAATTATATGGTTTTCGATTTGCGGAAGTGAAAATAAGAATGGTGGATTACCCGAAAACAAAACCTTTTGAAACCGTGGTTATGTTGGACACGCTGAACATTAATGCACCTACTTTGGCTTATGAAGATTCCAATAAATTATACCAAGAAGTTATGAAGGATTATGCCAATGAAAAATCGAAGTATAAAAAATTTATAGGTGTAAAGAACAACAAATATTTCAATGCTTTGCAAGTTAAATTCAGTTATGCCATCACTTGCCATAAATCGCAAGGAGGCCAATGGAACACCATTTTCGTGGAACAACCCTATCTCCCGAACGGTATAGACAAAGAATATTTGCGATGGCTTTATACCGCTTGCACCCGTGCAAAGGAAAAATTGTACCTTATTGGTTTTAAAGATGCCTTTTTCTTTAATACCTAAAGGATGAAATGAAAAAGTATCGTAAAATTCAGTACTTTTGATCTGAACAAAAAGCAATTATATTGAACAATTCAGCCTTAAAGATTATCGCGATGATCCCTGCGCGATATGCCGCAACGCGCTTTCCGGGAAAGTTAATGCAAGATTTGAACGGTGTTTCCGTGATTCGAAGAACTTATGATGCAACCGTTTCCACAGGTTTGTTCGACGAAGTATATGTGGTCACCGACAGCGATATTATTTATGAAGAAATTATTTCGCACGGAGGAAATGCCAAAAAAAGCAAAAAAGTACACGAATGTGGCAGCGATCGCATTGCCGAGGCTGTCGAATTTATGGATGTCGATATTGTGGTAAACGTGCAAGGGGACGAACCTTTTACGGCAAAAGAAAGCTTGGAAAAAGTACTGGATGTTTTTTATGGACCAGATGCTGAAAAAATCGATTTGGCCTCCATGATGTCACCGATCCAAAGAAGGGAGGAAATCACAAACCCGAATACCGTTAAAGTGATTGTTGACAAAAATGATTACGCACTTTATTTCTCCAGATCGCCCATTCCTTATCCGCGAGATCAAGGAACGGATACAACTTATTATAAACATAAAGGAATTTATGCATTTCGGAAAAATGCGTTGATGGATTTTTACAAACTGCCGATGCTTCGCTTGGAAGCCACGGAAAAAATTGAATGTTTACGTTATTTGGAATACGGAAAAAATATAAAAATGGTGGAAACTTCAACTATTGGTGTGGAAATAGATACGCCGGAAGATTTGATAGAAGCAAAAGCACTTTTCAAAAAAGAGCCTATTAATCAACATAAAGAAATAGATCATGAAACTTTTAAAATTGCGAGGTACAAGAACTTTCCGATGGTGCCACGTGTAGTTTATGGCAGTGGTTGTTTCGATCAGCTTCCTGAAATTCTACAGGAGAAACGGAGTATTGGCGCACCATTTATTTATTTGATCGATGATATTTTTAAAGAAAACGCCATATTTTTGAATAGGATTAAATTAATGGGTAACGACAAGATTATTTTCGTTTCGGCGGAATATGAACCAAAAACCAATCAGGTTGATGAACTGGTAAATGAAATAAGATCCGGGTTTCAATTGTTGCCCAGCGGAATAATTGGAATAGGAGGGGGCACATTGCTCGATTTGGCAAAGGCGGTGGCCATTATGTTGAAAAACCCCGGAAAAGCAGACGAATATCAGGGTTGGGATTTGGTTAAAAATCCGTCACTTTATCATGTGGGGATTCCAACTATTTCCGGAACCGGAGCAGAAGTTTCGCGAACTACGGTGCTAACCGGGCCAAATAAAAAATTGGGGATTAATTCCGATCATACTCCTTTTGATCAAGTGGTACTCGATCCGGAATTGACCGAAACCGTCCCCGAAGATCAGTGGTTTTTCACTGGAATGGATTGTTATATCCACTGTATCGAATCGTTGAATGGAACGTATTTGAATACCTTTAGTGAAAGTTATGGCGAGAAAGCCTTCGAGTTGTGCAAAGAAATTTTTCTTGGAAACGAACTTTCTGAAGAAGAATCTAGGGCAAAATTAATGATGGCTTCTTGGCACGGTGGAATGAGCATTGCCTATTCACAGGTTGGGATCGCCCATGCCATGAGCTATGGGATGTCTTACCTTCTTGGAACAAAACACGGTATTGGAAATTGTATTGTTTTCGATAAACTTAGCGATTATTATCCGGATGGGGTAGCGATGTACCGTGACATGTTGAGAAAACACAATATTAAATTGCCGCAAAATATCTGTTCTAATTTGACCGACAAAGAATTGGACATTATGATTGACGTTTCTTTGGGAATGGATCCGCTTTGGGAGAATGCCATTGGCAAAAATTGGAAAGAAGAAATTACCCGAGATGTTTTGAAAAACCTATATTTACAAATGTAAAAATCCAACTTTAAAATTAACCATTATGAAAATTAGCACTATTATTCTTTTGAGTTTGTTCATGGCCTGTAATTCCACAAAAAAGACGATTGAAAATAAAACTACAGCTTTGAACACAAGCATGGAATGTCCGAAAGGTGGGGAATGCAATTTTTCGGTCATGAAAAATCAATCGATGGTAATGAAACAAGATGGAACAGGAATGAATTATCCCGAATTCGTGGAAAATTTTTCTACAAACATTATTAAATTTCGGTTTCATAAGGAGTCTCCTCAAGGCCTGGCGGACGGAAATTACACCGAAGAAATTTATATGGAAGTAAAAAGCGATGTGAAAAATATTTCCCTAAAGGATGATGCCTTAAAGGAAGTGAAATTGTTCTATAATAGGATGTGTTTCTGCGAAAGAGGAACGGTGGGTTATTTCCCTGTAACGGAAGGAAATTTGGAATATCAACGCAATTCAGATGGCACGGCTTCCATTGTTTTATATTTCCAAAATAATAAAGTTCCACAAATTATAGAAAAAATTGCAGGAAAAGTTTCTTTGTAGTTAGTAGTTGGGTTGGTTTTTGTTGCTGAACCTTTGGCCCCGAGGCCTCGGGGGTATTTCAAATCTTCATCGTACCTTCCACAGATGTAAAGGTAGATTTTCACTAATTTTAGACTTTTAGCCTCGGAGATCATATCTTGTGATTATGTGGTTATAATCATACAAGATACTGGTTTCCAGGCTATTATTTTTAACATTATTTCACTGATTTTCAGAGAATTATATCAACAATTTTTTGTGGATAACCACTTATAACTTCAAATTGCACAATAAAAAAAAGAGGCCGCAATGGACCTCTTTCTTTCTTCAATAAGAATTCAATATTAATTCACGATCAGCTTCTTGGCGACCTTTTGGTTTCCATTGCTTAATTGCAGGATATAGATTCCTGTTTGTGGTCGATCCATGGAAATGGTTTTGCTCAAGCCAGCGTCCGTATCTATATTATAAGTAGAAATCAACCTTCCTCGAATATCATAAATATCAGCTTGAACTTTTCCGCCGATATCAGCACCAAAATTTAAGGTGAATTCCCCGTTGTTCGGATTCGGAACAATTGAGAAACTTTCTGCGGTAAAAACGTCCGCGGCCATTACTTCATCGGTGATGGTGAAAAAATTATTATTTACATCGAAAAAGATATTGCCCGATCCTTTCACCATCAATTTACAAATGGTGGAAGCCTGTCCAATGGGCATCCGAATGGTTTGTGAGCCATCGTTTGGCGTATTTAATATAATGGGTTGCGTGAACTCCAATCCCGCGAGATAGCTCAAAAGGATATCTACGTTTGCACAGTTTATATCATTCCCAGTTGTTCCAGCCACGTCCCAGGTAATAGTAACCAATTGGTTTTGTGCATAGATATTGCCAGCATCATTTTGGGAAGTAACCACAAATGGCCCCGTGTTTTTTACATTCACGGTTACATCTTCTTGTGTGCTTTGTCCGCCTAAGACGTTATTGTCCCATACGGTTGTGGTAAAATGAATGCTGCGCGCAACATTCGGGATGACTTCCCATTCTGGAGTTAAATTTCCGGAAAGAATGCTATTCAAATTCGGAAAATATCGCGTATTTGAATTGGAAGCGTCGAACGAACGGAAAATAGGACCTGAAGTAGCGGTTGTCAGTGGTGGCATAGTGGAAATCTGGTTATCCATTTGATCCCAAGAATAGGTGAGAACATCATTTTCCGCATCGGTTGCATTAATTTTTATTACAAATGCTGTTCCATAGGGAATATTATAATCTGGTATAGGGGCAACGCTTGGGGCTGTGTTGGCAATTGTTGTTTCATCTGGGCAGTTGCCGCCTGAACCATTCAGGATATTACTATAAATTTCGTTTACGCTGACAGCATGGAAAATAGGATCACTATTGCCTTGGACGTTGGGCGGGCAAATTCCGGCATAGGCCATAATTGTGGAACCACTTCCCGGCTCAACCGCTGTGGAATTATTTCTATTGTTACTACAAGAATTGTTAAAGCTATGGTTGGCACCGAATTGATGTCCCATTTCGTGCGCAACATAATCTATATCATACGCATCGCCCACAGGAGCACTTATTCCTGTTACGCCCCTCGCTTTTCCATTTGTGCACACAGAAGGGCGCTGGGCCAAGCCACCGGCTCCCGTACTAAAAGTATGTCCAATATCATAATTAGAAAAACCAATAGTATTATCTATCACGGACTGGCTTTGATTTATTAAAAGACCAGTATTGTTATTTTCAAACGGATCCGTGGCACTATTCAAAAAGATGATTAAATCATTATTCGGGATCAAGGTCATTGTCACTGCAAAAGCATTTTCATATAAACCGTTCACACGGTCCATGGTAACCGCAATGGCAGCCAAAACAATGGCCTTTTTTTCTGCATCGGTACCACTTCCGCCACCGGCTGCATTGATATGGAATTGGGAATATTCACCAGTGGTGGCAATCGCCAGTTGATAGGTGCGCAATGTCGAATCGTCCACCAAGATTTTATTTTGAGGTCCGGCAGTAGGAAGTGGTTGAGTGGTATTGCTCACCATACATTCCATTAATTCCATGGAGCGGGAAATATCTCGCCGGTTGAAAACTTTATAAACCGTTCCTGCTTGGTTCATTGGATTAATATAAACATAACCTTCACTGTCCATTATCATTCCATAAATTCCCTGATTTGTAATGGTCATTCGAAGATGTGATTTCTTATCTTTCGAAATTCCAATATAAGAAGAAATAGATGGGAATTTTTCTGCCAAACCAGGACTCAAGGTATGGGTTTGAAATAATTGAAAATCTTCATAAGCACCAGAAGAATTGGGCATATTCACAGAAATAGAACTGCTGCCGCCATTTCCCCTATATGGAGCTTGGAGCGCGTATTGTTTGAAATTTTCCACATTTAAACCAAACACTTCATATTTGGAAGCTTTGGTGTAGGTGTCCAAAACTTGGTCTGCGGAAGGTTCATGAACGTTCGGAACCCAAAAGTTCCTGGCTTGCGAAAAAGCCAAAATCGGGAATGCCAGTAGCATTAATAACCAAAAGGTAGTTTTTTTGTTTTTCATAGTTAAGTTAAAATTTATTAAAGGCTAAAGATAAAACACATATATGAATTAGAAACAAGTTTTTCAATAATTCTTGAAATTGAAAAATAAAACTTACTTTTCAAACTCGATTACGGGATTCTAATTTATGCTTTAGTTAACATATATGCAACTGAATTTTGATATATTTAGGGTCATTTAAAAATAAATTACACCAGATGAAAAAGCTTATTTCAATTTTCCTTTTCTTATTTATGATTATTCCAATTTCCCGTGCGCAAGTTCAGGTTCCGCAGGCAAGTCCGCATGCTTCCTTAGAACAAATGGTGGGGCTTTCGGAAGTCGAGATCGAGTATTCACGCCCTTCAATGAGGGATCGAAAAATTTTCGGAGAACTGGTTCCATATAATCAATTATGGCGAACAGGTGCGAACGAGAATACTAAAATCACTTTTTCAGATGATGTGATGATAGCTGGCAAATTGCTAAAAAAAGGAACGTATGCTATTTTTACAAATCCCGGAAAGGAATCCTGGAAAATCTATTTTTATAACGATACCACAAACTGGGGATTACCTCAGAAATGGGATGACGGAAAAATAGCTTTGGAAGCTAAAGCAAAAGTAAATATTCTTCCAAATAGGACAGAATCGTTTACAATTATGATCGACAATTTGACGAACAGCTCCGCAACTTTGAATTTTTCTTGGGAAAATACAACCGCATCGTTGGAATTTGAAGTGTCCACACAGGAAAAAGCCATGGAAAGTATCAAGACTACTTTAAAGGGCGAACCAAAATGGTCCGATTATTATGCCGCGGCAGATTACTATTTTTCCGAAAAGAAGGATTTGAAACAAGCACTTACTTGGATCACAAAATCGGTGGAAATGAAGAAGGATGCGCCCTATTATGTGACGCGCAAAAAAGCGCTCATCGAATATGAATTGGGAATGCGCGATGCCGCTGTTAAAACGGCAAAAAAATCTTTAGAAGCTGCCAAAAAAGCCAATAATGAAGACTATGTAAAAATGAACGAAGCCTCCTTGAAGGAATGGGGAGCAATGTAATTTCTTTTTGAAGTTTAGACTGAAAAACGGCTTGTAAGTATTTATAAGTCGTTTTTTTTGTGATTAGGAACTACGGGTTGATGCAATGAGACAGCAGGTTTTATGCATAACTACTCTCTGATAGGCAAAAAGTTTCCAAAATTTATAGCTTTTTGGAATTGACTGAATTGTCCGCTTATTTATGGCTGATATTTGTGCGCAGTTAATTTATTTCCGATCTAAGAACCTGCATATGGTGTCCCAAAAATTCCGACTGCAAGTTCTGCCCAAATGAGAAAGATTATCAATACAAGTTTGGTCTGTTTGGAATTTGAATTTCACATAATTGTCTTCGTGAGTTCCACCAACTTGTCCGCTTACATTTAATTGGCCGTTTGGCTCAATTTCAAATTCAACAAATCCGTCAGAGTCATTGTCGTCAAGAATGGTTGAGCCTGATAATGTCAAATGCATATTTGTCAAGTCGGCACACATTATTTCTAATTGGTCACGTCTCACGCAAAAATGGGAAGTGCCGCTAAAACCTTCTGAAAAAACTGTCAAGTCAAACGTGAAATTGATTTGAACTAAATATCTTGTCGCAAACGAAAGTCGTTCCGATTTTGTGTTCGTTTTTAATTCAATTATGTCGTGAATTTCAATCATTCATTTTTCTGTTTTGGTGTCGTCCTAAAATGGCATATAACGGTCAAGTATAAGCGCAGTAGCGGGATTTGCCCACGAACCTTTCGGCTTATGACTGACCTTAAATTTATACAATTACTTTTGGTTAAGCACTTATTCCGCTATTGTGTTTATACATTGTTAGGCACAGGGCTTTACTCTGCTTTCCAATCGCACTTTTTTGAAGTAGGCAATAATTTCTTCTTTGGTCATTTTCGCCAATTCTGCACTTAATTTGTCTTTTTGCTCTCTCGCAAATTTGACAGCATCAAATCCTTTTTTTGTTTTAGTTTCCATAATTCATTAAATCTCTTGGTGAACGGATTTCCAATTGTTTATACCCATTTTTAATATTGATGGAATTATAGCCACGTATCCGCTCAATGTTTACGATATGCTTATCCCGATAGCTATCGGGACCAACTTACGAGCAAATCGGCTCGGTTTATTGTTGCAAGTGCGATATGCAGACAGTCCGCATAGCTTGTTTGTCCGACAACTTTTTCCGCTATATATTCAGTCGCCAAACCCACCGCTTCATCATTTTCTTCAAGAAATTCTGTGAATTCGCTTTTCAACTCTGTAATGAGATTTATAATTTTCTCGGGTGCTGGCTCAAGTTCTCTCTGCAAAACCGCAGAAAGTAATACTTTAAATTCACCATTTTTTATGCGCTCAAAAAGTGGTTTGGTAAATTCCTCAAATTCGCGGTCATAATATCCGCCGAAAACTGAAGTATCAAAATATATCCACTGTTTTTTCATTTTATAAATTTACGAAATTCATCCGGATGTTCAATTTCATCACGATTTATCTTGCCTTGTGCCTAACGGTTTGTGATCGAGTAGACAAGGGGAATTTCACCCCAAGCCTCTCACACCCGCCTGCCGGACGGGCAGGGAACCGTGCTTGAAAGTCTCCCCTCACACGGCTCTTCTAATTTGCAACAAATATAAGCTCATCCTCTTTCAAGTTGGCAA
>JBDNFD010000092.1:0-14392 GCA_041689995.1 Flavobacteriaceae bacterium
AAGACTGATCATCTGACTCAGGATCGGCTGTCCGAAAAAAGTTGTACTTTTGCCCATATAATTTTCTCTTTGTGGTTATTGAGCAAAGTTATACAAAAAAATCCTCACATTGTGGGGATTTTTTTATCGGACAGTAATGAAACTAAATATATAATATCATGAAAAAACTATTTTATTTACTACTGACTATCCCTTTTTTATTTTTTTCCTGTGAAAACAATGAAATTGGAGAAAACGAGAGCAACGCCGTCAAAATCACTTCATCCGAAAAGCCCGATTTGTCGAACAGTGAAATTGCAACAAATAAAGATGGTGATTTTACCAAAATAGGTGAAATTAAAGATAATGATTTCGTAATTACTATTGATGCGGATATTATAAAACAAAAATTCGAGAAGAGACTAAAAGAGGAGAATAACGAAGCAATTTTGACTGATTTCAAAATAGAATCGGACATGATGGAAAATGACGAAAAATATTATATGTTGATAGGTTTCAACCATGAAAAATCATTGAAAATAGCTACTTTCTTAACATTAAAAAACAATAATTTTTATGGGAGTATAGGTGTTAATCTTAACACTTTGACATGTTCCGGTTGCATTGATGGATGTGATCCTAAAAAAGGTTCAAAAGGAAATTTTTGCGATAATTCTTGTGAAGAATGTACAAAAACTGAAACTATTGGCTATCAGGATTCTATGTGATTTATAGTGGCGAAAATTACAATTTGCTTATTGGAAATATCACCTCGCGCAGTCGAGACTTTTGGATAATTATCAGCGTCAATCTGCCCAATCGGCGTCATTTGCGTTCTCTGCTTTCGATGATTTCAAACCACTTCCCCGTACAAATCGAAATCTGAAGCTTCTGTGATTTTTATCGTGGCAAAATCCCCGGTTTTTAAATAATATTTTGTTGCATCGATCAAGACTTCATTGTCCACATCTGGCGAATCAAATTCGGTGCGGCCCACAAAATAGTTTCCTTCTTTTCGGTCGATTGCGCAGCGAAAGATTTTTCCAATTTTTCCTTGGTTTAATTCCCATGAAATTTGCGATTGGATTTCCATGATTTCATTGGCGCGCTGCTGTTTTATTTCTTCGGGAACATCGTCTTCCAAATGATAGGCATGCGTATTTTCCTCGTGTGAATACATAAAACAGCCCAAACGATCGAAACGCATTTCTTTAACCCAAGCTTTCAATTCCTCAAAATTTTCTTCCGTTTCCCCAGGATAGCCAACAATCAACGTGGTTCGGATACACATTTCTGGCACTGCTTTACGAAATTCCCGGAGTAGCTTCGTTGTTTTTTCATGGGTTGTTCCGCTTCGCATGGATTTCAACACCGAATCGGAAATGTGTTGTAATGGAATATCCAAATAATTGCAAATTTTGGGTTCTTCTTTCATCACTTCCAAAACATCCATTGGAAAACCCGTTGGAAACGCATAATGCATTCGGATCCATTCGATGCCTTCCACTTTTGCCAAAGCACGAAGCAATTCAGCCAAGTTTCGTTTTTTATACAAATCCAGTCCGTAATATGTCAAATCTTGTGCAATCAAAATCAGTTCTTTCACGCCATTTTTCGCAAGTTTTTCAGCTTCAATAACAAGGTTTTCAATGGAATTTGATTTGTGTTTTCCACGCATTAACGGAATGGCACAAAAAGAACAAGGACGGTCGCAACCTTCGGCAATTTTTAAATAAGCATAATTTTTCGGGGTTGTTGTCAGGCGTTCACCAATCAATTCGTGTTTGTAATCGGCGCCTAAAGCTTTCAAAAGCGCAGGCAATTACGTGGTTCCAAAATATTGATCCACATTGGGAATTTCAACTTGCATATCTGGTTTATAACGCTCAGAAAGACAACCGGTCACAAAAACTTTGTCCACCAATCCCTCTTCTTTTTTGTTCACATATTCCAAAATAGTGTTGATGGATTCCTCTTTGGCATTATTGATAAAACCACAGGTATTGATGACGACCACATTTCCTTCACCTTCGTGGACCACTTCTTTTTTGTTTGCGCGCAACTGACCCATCAGGACTTCCGAATCGTGGATATTTTTGCTACAGCCCAAAGTGACCACATTTATTTTGTTTTTTTTGAGCGATTTTGTGCGTATGAAAAGATGATTTGGAATTATTTTTTGAGCTGCAAAGATAAGCTATAAAACTGCATATGAAACTCGTTGAAAACAAAGTCTTTCCCAAGAGTTATCCAGAAATTTCGCATAATATTATTTTTTCTTTCCAAAGGAAATCATCTTCGCACAGCACAAGAGGCTTTTCCCATTAGCATTCAAGAAAAATCCACTCTGAAGAGCTTATTTCTGCAAACATTGAAAAGGCATTTAAGGAAAAACATTCTTTTTGAATTATTTAAACGGCAATTAAGGAATATTATGGGAAATCCCTAAATCTTTCAATTCATTCGACAAAAAAATTCTGTATCTTTAAACCATGCAAAAAACATGTTTGGAATGTGGCCAAAAAATTGCTGGCCGGGAGGACAAGAAATTCTGTTCGGATTATTGCCGCAATTCCCACAACAACAAGTTGAACAAAGACAGCAAAAATCTGGTTCGAAACGTCAACAACCGACTTCGGAAAAACTACCGTATTCTCGAAGCCTTAAACCCCGTGAAAAAAACAACTGTCCTAAAATCGAAGTTGCTTTCGAAAGGTTTCGATTTCAATTACTTTACCAGCATTTACACCACGAAAGCCGGAAAAATTTATTATTTTGTCTATGACCAAGGCTATTTGCCGCTGGAAGGTGACTATTTTGCCCTCGTTAAAAAAGATTAAAAACCCGGTTTATGTCCACGCGTATAACAAACATTCTTGGTTTTCTTGTCCTCTCGGGATTGGTCTATTTCAGTTTTTTCAGCCTTATGCCGCATACCGGCAAAACCCTGAACGACAAAAAGACAGAATTTTCCACCGAGCGGGCAATGCAACACGTGGAAAAAATTGCACGGTTTCCGCATTCCGTGGGAACGACGCAACACAGTTTGGTGCGAAATTACATTGTTTCCGAATTGGAAGAAATGGGTTTGGAGGTTCAAACCCAGCAAGCTTACGTGCTTAATCAGGAAAGAATACTTGGAAAGCCACAAAACATCATTGTGAAAATTAAGGGGGAAAATCCAGAAAAAAAAACACTGCTCGTCCTCTCCCATTATGATTCCGCCGTTCATTCTTCTTTTGGCGCCAGTGATGCCGGTTCAGGTGTGGCAACTATTTTGGAGGGAATTCGTGCTTTTTTGGCCAAAGGAACCCCACATGAAAACGATATTATTTTACTGTTTTCCGATGCCGAAGAAATTGGCCTGCTCGGAGCGCAACTTTTTGCGGAACATCATCCGTGGGTCAACAATGTTGGATTAGTCCTGAATTTCGAAGCACGTGGAAGTGGCGGTCCGTCAAATATGATCGTGGAAACTAACGGCGGAAATAGTGCAATGATCGCCGATTTTGCCGCTGCCCATCCCGAATTTCCAGTTGCGACTTCCTTGATGTACAGCGTTTATAAATTACTACCCAACGACACCGATTCCACGGTTTTTCGGGAAGAAAAAAATATTCCAAGTTTCTTCTTTGCCTTCATCGATGACCATTTTGATTATCATACAGCTTTGGACATTCCAAAAAATTTGGACTTCAACAGCTTGGCACACCAAGGAAGCTATTTGATGCCGATGCTGCAATATTTCGGAAATTCCGATCTGGGTAATCTTGCCGCAAAGAATGATGATGTTTATTTCAATTTTCCTAAACTTGGGTTGCTTCATTATTCTTTTTTCTGGATTTTCCCAATGTTAATTTTGGCAATCTTACTGTTCTGCGGGCTTCTGATTTATGGAATTAAAAATGAAAAATTAAGACTACAATTAATCTGGAAAGGCTTTTTCCCTTTTTTCGGAAGTATGATCGTCAGCGGTTTAATTGCCTTTTTAGGGTGGAAATTACTCTTGTTGGCCTATCCACAATATCAAGAGATTTTACAGGGTTTCACGTATAATGGACATTATTATATTACGGCTTTTGTCGCGATTACACTCGCTGTTACTTTCCTTTTTTATCACCGAAGTGCTACAATGGAAAACACGCGGGAATTTATGGTCGCGCCACTAGGCTTTTGGTTATTGATCAATTTGCTGCTGGCTTTTTTCCTGAAAGGTGCTGCCTATTTTATCGTCCCGGTCTTTTTTGGTTTGTGTTCGTTTGCCATTCTGCTGTGGTCAGAAAAAGCCAATCTGTTTTTACTCCTGCTTTTGGGCGTGCCGGCCATTTTTCTTTTTGCACCGCTGATTCAATTTTTTCCGGTCGGCTTGGGATTGAAAATGCTGGTGATCAGCAGTATTTTCACGGTTTTACTTTTTGGGTTACTATTACCCATTTTCGGGAAATTTCGACAAAAAACAGATTTTGGATTTTTGTTTATTCTAGCATCCATCGCATTTCTTGTGACCGCCCATTTACATTCCGATTTTTCAAAAGAACGGCCTAAACCGAATAGCTTGGTTTACCTTCTCAACGCTGACAACAATCGCGCAAAATGGTTTACATACGATCATATTTTGGATGATTGGTCAAAAGGATTTCTTCGAGCCAAACCAGAAAAAAATAGTTCCAATATCATCTTTTCCAGTAAATATAGTTCCGGTTTCACTTTTTCCAAAAATGCGGAAACAAAATTATTGCTGAAAGCAAAAGTCTCTCTTTCCAAAGAAAACATGGCTCAAAATACGGTAGCTTTTCATCTGAAAATTCTTCCCCGTCGGGATTTGAACCGAATGGAATTATTTGCGGAAAGATATGTGGATTTCCAAAACTTCAAGGTGAACGGATTACCATTGGTTTTGCCGAAAAGTACCGCGGAAAATAAAGCTCCCATAAGATTATTAACTTATTTTCCTGTTGATCGAGACAGTCTTCATATCGACTTTAGGCTTCCGAAAGGTGAAAATCCGAAACTCATTATATTTGGGGCATCCAATGATTTGCTTACAAACGATCGTTTCAACGTGCCTCCAAGACCTGCGGAAATGATCCCAAAACCTTTCATTTTGAACGATGCGATCATTATTCAGCAAGAAATTCCTTTGAAATAAAATGAAAGAAACAATTGCAATTTTAGGATGTGGCTGGCTAGGATATCCGTTGGCAAAAATTCTGCTTGCGGACGGATATATCGTAAAAGGCTCTACCACTTCCGAAGAAAAACTTCCCTTGTTATCTGCGGAAGGAATCCAAGGATATAAAATCCAGTTAACGGAAGAAAAATCCACAGGAGAAATTCGTTCTTTCCTAAAAAAGGCAACTATTTTGATCGTTTGCATTCCGCCTGGATTTAGAAAAGCACCACGGGAAAGTTTCGTCAAAAAAATTGAAGCCATACTTCCTGACATCGAAAAATCCAACATTGAACATGTGTTGTATATTTCTTCCACTTCAGTTTATGCCGACACCGAAAATTTTCAGGAAATCAGGCAAAAAGGTATTTTAAACACTTCTGAAAGTGCTAAGGAATTGATCACCGTGGAAAATATCTTTCTGGAAAACAAGAATTTTTCTACCACGGTTTCGCGCTTGAGCGGCTTGTTTGGTGCAGATCGACATCCGATATATTATTTGGCAGGAAAAACGGGAATTAAAAATGCGGAGGCTCCGATAAATTTAGTTCATCAGGACGATGTCATCGCGGTTATACGCGCAATCATCGAAAAGGCTTATTGGGGTAAAACCCTCACCGTTTCCCATCCACAGCATCCTTCCAAAAAAAAGTATTATACAGAAACCGCTTTCAATTTGGGGTTACAAATTCCTGTTTTTGAGGAAACGGGAAATTCCAAAGGGAAAATAATTTGCAGTGAAAAACTGGAGCACGATCTCGGGTTCACTTTCCGGAATTCGCCAATGGACTGGTCGCAATAATTCCGGCGGAAAAGAAAATTCAAAATTAAACCGTTTCGTATTTGTAATAGTAATCAATTTATCTTTAAAGCAAACAAAAAAAGCCGTCTTGTAGGACGGCCTTTTCGACTTTAAATTATTTTCAAATTACCAAATATGAACACGCTTTTCCGGTGCGATGTACATCGAATCTCCTTCTTTGATATCGAATGCCTTATAAAAAGCATCTACTTGTTGCAAAGGTGCATATCCTCTCACTTGTCCTGGAGAATGCGGATTTGTTTTTATACTTGTTCGCAAAGCTTCGTCTCTCTCTATTCCTCTCCAAACAGTTGCCCAAGACATAAAGAAACGCTGTTCGGGAGTATAACCATCTATCTTCCCTGGCTTCTCATGAGTTTCATAATAGCGCATTAATCCGTCGTATGCTGACAAAACACCGCCTAAATCACCAATATTTTCGCCCAAAGTGAATTTTCCATTGATATGGACACTGTCCAGCACTTCAATGCTGGAATAGTAATCGGCCAAAGCATCGCCTCGTTTTGTGAAGTTTTCCAAGTCTTTATCGGTCCACCAGTTGTTCAAATTTCCTTCGGCATCAAAACGTGCTCCGCTATCATCAAAAGCATGGGAAATCTCGTGGCCAATAACAGCGCCAATTCCACCATAATTTATAGCAGCATCTGCTTTATAATCATAAAACGGAGGCTGAAGGATTGCTGCGGGAAACACGATTTCGTTATAAAATGGGTTGAAATACGCATTCACGGTTTGTGGCGACATTCCCCATTCGGTTTTGTCCACAGGTTCGCCAATATCGGAAAGATCATCTTGATAATTCCATTTGGAGGCAGCCACCATATTTTCATAAAATGAATTATTGGCGTTAACTTCCATTTCGGAATAATCTTTCCATTTATCAGGATATCCAATTTTTACGGTGAATTTATCCAACTTTTCGATGGCTTTTGCTTTTGTGGAATCGGACATCCATTCCAACGCATTGATGCGGGTTTTATATGCTTCAATAACATTTGCGATCATCGTTTCAGCTTTTTCCTTGGCTTCTGGCGGAAATTTCTCGTCCACATATAATTTTCCTAAAGCTTCGCCCAAAACGCCATTCGTTGTCGCCAAAGCACGTTCATCTGCCGGACGTTGTTCTTTTGTGCCGTTCAGGGTTTTACTATAGAAATCCCAGTTTGCCTTTTCCATTTCGGTGGTCAACTGACTTGCAGCATCGTTCAAAGTGGACCAACGCATCACAGTTTTCCAATCTTCCACATTTCCTTTTGCCAAAATATCCTGCAAGGTTTTCATGTATTTTGGTTGCATCAAGATAACAGTATCCAATTTCTTTTCTATACCCAACCCTTCAAAATAATTGTTCCAATTAATAGCAGGCGTAATTTGTGACAATTCTGCGATAGATTTCGGATTATTAAAATTCCTGAAATCACGGCTTTCTTCTTTTGTCAATCTTGGGATGGCGAGTTTTGTTTCAAAAGCAAGAATCATCTCTGCATTTTTACGTGCTGTTGCTTCATCGGTGCCCAAAAATTGCAACATCCGTGTGATATGGTCCACATACTGCTCACGGATTTTTTTGGACTCGGCATCATCCTTCACATAATAACTGCGATCTGGCAGGCCTAAGCCCCCTGTGGCAATATATGCCGTGTTCATGTTACTATCACTTGGATCGGAAAATACTGCCAAACCGAAAAAAGGTGAAGAAATCTCAGCTGGATTTTCAGCCAAAACACGCTGCATATCGGCAACATTTTTAATCGAAGCAATTTTTTCCAACGCAGGCTGAATCGGTTTAATTCCCGCTTCGTTACGTGCGGCCGTATCCAATTGTGATTCAAAAACATACAGGGCTTTTGCTTGGTCGGAATTTTCAGCATATTTTCCACTTTGCTGTGCGCTGTCGATAATCGCCAAAACATCAGCATCTGTACTTTTTCTCAGGATTTGAAAACCGCCCCAAGAAGTCCGGTCTGCGGGAATTTCAGCGGTTTTCAACCAACCTCCGTTAACATATTGGTAGAAATTGTCCTGCGGACGAACGGTCGTGTCGAGATACGCCAAATTAATCCCGGGAGCCTTGTCACTTTCTTTTGCCATTTCTTTGTTGTCATCCTTGCAAGCAAACAAAGCCAATGAGGCCATTGCCAGAAGAAGAGGTTGTTTTACATTGATTTTCATAAGTTAAGAATACTTTATATTTTTAATCTCCAAAAATACATATTTGTTCCAAATTAATGTACAAATCTATAATTATTTTCTCAAAACCGATTTTTCAATATAAGAATCATCGAAATCTCTTTTCATATGTGCAACTTTTTTCATCTGATCGTTCGGAATTGTCATTGACAGCACATAGTGTTTTATTTTCCAGGAACCGTTTTCCCTTATCAATACTCCAGAACCTCTACATAGTCCCATATGGGTTTTCAATAATTCGTCGAACCAAGCTGTTTTATTATTTTCAGAAAAGAAAATATGTCGTTTTAATTTAGTGAAATCCCAAGCTTTTCCACTTTTAAAATGAGGTTCTGCAAATTTTTTGAATTCTTTTCCGCTCCAGTTTTCTGAAGCATCGGTGCCAATATATACGGCATCTTCCGTCATTAAAGAGAAATATGCATCAAAATCGGCCTTTGTCGCTGCTTTGTGCCACTGATCTATAGTGGTTCCCACTTCAGCTTTTAAACCTTCGGAAGAATCCGCCGTGGAATTAACCCTTTCGGGACCGCCATTGCAAGAAAGTAGAAATATGGAAAACAAGCTAAGCCCTATGATTTTTTTCATTTTCCCGGTTTTTGAATAATAGAACCGCTTTTAAGGATCGGTGCCAGAACGGGTTCCAAGTCTTTTTCCGATTCTACCCTAAAATCTTCCAGCCCTTTTCTATAAGATTCATTTATTTGAATCTTTAGATTTTCGAAAGCCGGTGGAATTTCTTCTGCCAATTTTTTTATATCATTAGCCTTGGCGCTAGGATCTCTTGAAAGTTGCTCCAACATTCCGGTAAGGCTTTTCAAAACCGCAATTCGGGTTAACACTGGCTTGGTTTTAAGCTCCTCGGGCACCGTGGTTTCCATGCCCTTCATAATTTCGTTCAGATTCCTAGCATTTTGAACCATATCGCGAATTGTAAATTCCTTCATATTTCCCACCTCGGTTTTCACATTAAGGAATTCCTGCCAATTTGAAACCTTTTCTTCAGCAGTTGGCGTCAATGTTACCTTATTTCCGATGATCACTTCCAAATTTTTTGAAAAAGCAATCGTCTGGTTTTTTTGAAATTCCTTTTTGGCATCTGCCGAATGGTCATCCTGGCAAGAAAATAACGAACAAAAGACCAATAAGATCATCCCGTGGAAGAAGGAGTTTTGTAAGTGTAAAAATTTAAACATTGAAATTTCCAATAAAAAGCGAAAGGTACGGATTTTTCAGAAAGCTTCATTCCGAAGAAAAATTACAACCAAAAACAATCATAAGGTTTTATGCATCCTTCCAAATAATAATATATTTGCACAAATTCTGAATTATGGCCACCAAAATATTGATTATTGGCGCTTGCGGACAAATTGGAACAGAACTGAGTTTGGCACTGCGCACAAAATATGGAAATGAAAATGTGATTGCCAGTGATATCCGTGAAGGAAGTGCTAAATTGATGAGCTCTGGGCCTTTTGAAAAAGCCGATGCCACGGACTATAAAGCGATTGAAGACATTGTAATGCACCACGAAATCGACGAAGTGTATTTGATGGCGGCCATGTTAAGCGCCACCGCTGAAAAATTCCCGATGCGCGGTTGGAATTTGAATATAAATTCGCTTTTCAATATTCTAAACCTCGCCAAAGAGAAAAAAGTTGAGAAAGTATTTTGGCCTTCGAGCATCGCCGTTTTTGGCCCCACAACTCCCAAAGAAAACACGCCCCAAACCACGGTAATGGAACCTTCCACGGTTTATGGAATCAGCAAACAAACAGGTGAACGTTGGTGCGAATATTACTTCAACAAATATGGAGTAGATGTGAGAAGCATCCGATATCCCGGATTGATCAGCTACACAACTCCTCCTGGTGGCGGCACCACAGATTATGCCATCGAAATTTTTCATGAGGCCATCAAAAACAAAAAATACACCTCTTTTTTAAGTGAAGAAACCGCTTTGCCAATGATGTATATGGAAGATGCTATACGCGCAACCATGGAAATTATGAAAGCTTCTTCGGAAAAAATAAAAGTGCGATCTTCCTACAATTTAGCCGGCATCAGTTTTACCCCGAAGCAATTGGCGGAAAATATTCAGAAACACATTCCGGAATTTGAAATCGATTATGCGCCAGATTTCCGACAAGAAATTGCCGATTCTTGGCCTTCGAGCATCGACGATTCCGCGGCGAAAAAAGATTGGGGCTGGAAACACGAATTCGATCTTATGGAAATGACCCGTGCGATGTTGGATGGATTGGGGAAATAAACCATTACGGAATTAAGGGAAATGAAGACTTTGTTCGCTTTTTTTTTAAAGTTTTTCCAAAATCTTTTTCATTTTTTTTCTGTTTAAATATATTTGCAAAGGTGCGTTTTCGCAAAATTCGCCTCATAACGAAAAAGCACACCCACGCATGACCCTAGCAAAACTCTTCCTCAATTTTTTCAATAGTCAAAAAGCAGGTGGTCTCATCCTTCTTTTTGCTACTTTAATTTCACTTTTTCTTTCCAATTCCATTTTTGGGAACGATTATCAAGCTATTTGGGATTTTCAATTTGCCGGACATTCTATTACGTATTGGATCAACGATGGGTTAATGGCCATCTTTTTCTTGTTGATCGGGCTGGAATTGGAACGTGAAGTCTATACGGGCGAATTGTCGAATTTAAAAAATGCTTCCCTTCCCCTTTTTGCAGCTTTGGGAGGCATGGTTGTTCCCGCGGGGATTTTCTTATTATTTAATTACGGAACTCCGACGCAATCTGGTGTGGGAATTTCCATGGCTACGGATATTGCTTTTGCCATCGGCATTCTGTCGCTATTGGGAAAAAGGGTTCCGGCAGCATTGAAAATGTTCTTGCTGGCTTTGGCCGTAATTGATGATTTGGGAGCGATCATTATTATTGCTGTCTTTTACACCAAATCATTGATCTTCGTAAACTTGGCCATTTCCTTGGGAACGATGGGGTTTTTGTTCATTTTGAACAGAATGAAAGTTTATAACTTGATCCCTTATATAATCGGCGGGATTATCATGTGGTATTTTATGCTCCAGTCTGGGGTTCATGCCACTATTAGCGGAGTTTTGTTGGCTTTTGTCATTCCTTTTGGAAGCGGTGGCGAAGAATCGCCTTCCTATATTCTACAAGATTTCCTGGACAAACCCGTGGCATTTTTCATTCTTCCTTTGTTCGCGCTAGTAAATACTAGCATTTTCATTGGCGAAAACTGGTCGCAAAGTTCATTGGAACCAAATAGCCTTGGAATTGTATTGGGTCTTGCGGTGGGAAAACCATTGGGAATTTGGTTCTTCTCATTTTTGGCCGCTGGCTTGGGACTTTGTTCGCTACCGACGGGATTGAAATGGAAAAACATTCTCGGCGCCGGATTTTTGGGCGGCATCGGATTTACGATGTCTATTTTCATCACCTTGTTGGCCTATGACGATCCGGAAATTATCAACCATTCCAAGATTGCGATTTTAACCGCTTCGTGTATTGCAGGAGCAGTTGGTTATTTTTGGTTGCGGTTTACGTTGAAGAAGGTGGAGTGAGCTTAGGTTATCTCGTAAAAACATCTTTTAGTTGATAGAAAAACCGCTCGATAAGCCGCAAATCTTCGGTAATGATATTAGCCGTTCCAGCCATCTCTTGTTTGAAGTTTAATTTTTTTCCATAACTGGTCACCAATTTCCGGATGAAAATGGATTTTTTAGGGCCCTTGACGGTCATCTTTAGGTAGGTGGGGCCCGCCTACCTGACGGGCAAGCCGCAATCTTTGGAATCTGCTTGTTTGTGGAAAGGAAAAGCATTCAATTTATAGTTAATGTTTTTTTTGATAAGCTATTATTTATTTACCGTGGTTTTCAATCATTATGTAATCACAAAAACTGTAAGACTTCGATTTCAAGAAAAATTAACCATTTACCATTTTTTGCAACTTAATAATGACCAATGAATTTTTCAGTAGGAATTGGTTTGATTTCTTGTAACTCTATCACCAGTTTGGAATTATTAATATTTTGATAAACGAATTTAACAAAGCCATGGTCTTCATTAAAATAAAAAACTGCACTTGTTTTTCCAATTGTGGAAGTAGAGACGGCTTCAATTACATAACAAGTTAAAAAGCCTAATTTTGTGTCTAAATTAGTTTTACCGGTAATAGTATACAATATCTGAAATTCCATATTGCCATTCCATAATTTCCACCGTTCATCGCCCCATTGGTCCCCAACCAATATATTGGCTTCCCAAGTGTTACCTTTTTTTAAGAGGCATCGCACTTCGGGAAAAGGATTTATTTCCAATATTCGAAATCCTTTTGTTCGCGGTGGATGCAACCATATTTTACCATTTTCCTGCAAAAGCCCTGTAGCTTCTTCGGCACATTTTTTATTACTTTGAAAATATTGGTACATAATGGGAATTTGACCCGTATTTATAGTTCCTGATAATATTTTCAAAGAAAATAAACGCATGGCATTTTCATCCCTGGGATCAATTAATTCCCAATTGAAATCATCACTATTAGTGCTATCATTGTATATCGGATAAAAAGGGGGTGAAAACTTGAAGATTTGCTTTTTTTCAAGATGATCCATATAATAATACGAAAAGACATATTCGAGCCCAATTTTATATGTATCTTTCAACTTATCTTCACAAATTAATTCATTTTTACAGCTATACATTACAAGCACAGATATAATAAGTAAAATAAAGTATTTCATTGCTTTAAATTTCTAATGCCAAACAGCTTCATAAGGATCATAACTACATTTGCTAGGTTTTGAAAATAAATCATCTTTCTATTTTTGCTTAACTAACTATTCAACAACTGCAATGATATAATTGTAAGAACCAAGTTCTTGAAGGTCATTTTCATTTCTGTTTTGGGTCTCTGAAATTTCAATAAAACCAGGATATGCTGAAAATTCCTTTATCAATGCAGTCTTGATTTCTGTCAACTGTTCAAGGATAATATTTTTGTTCAAGGAATTGGATTTTGAAGGTTTTATTTCGATAATAAAATTATTGTCATTTATATACCTATAGACTGAATACAATTGTAGATAAGATTTTTCTACAAGCAATTCATTGTTGTCATCAAAGTACAATAATCGTAATGGTTTTGGTTCGGCATTCGGGGTCCTTGTAAAAAAAGTGACACATATTGACTTAGGTATTCTCCAACTGATTCTTCCCTTTTCAGCACCTTTAATTGCGTAATTCAATAACTTGAATTTGTCTCTTTTTTGGGCATGGATGGCTAAAATTGAAGGATCGATATGTACTCTAAAATACTCCGAATTAAAAAAGCTTGGGCTCGGCCGCAAAGGAAAACCATTTTCTTTGCAATATTCCAAAAGCCATTTGGTATTGGATTTATCGATTTGAATCATCTTGTCGAAATCTATGGGATTTTGTCTAACCGATTGATCCAAATAAACCATTTTTCCCAGTTTGGCAAAATAGGAAGTGTCTTTCCTGCTCCAGAAGTTATGGTTCAATTTTGGATATTTGTTTTTTACATCTTGATAGACTTTCGGGAACTCGGTACTGTCTATCCAACTAATATGCCTACCAGTTGCTATATCCTTTAAAAGGTATTTTTTGGCTTTTTCTTCATTTCCATTAGCCGCGAAACATTTGGCCAAAAACAGGTAGGTCATTTCTTCAAATTCTTTTAGTTCAAGCTTGTCGTATAAATTTTCCAAAGAATCACAATCACTTTCATGTGTTTTGCTGTAATTATAAAAATTATCAAACTTTTCTTTATCAGCAACCCAATTTCTAAGCGTAATATTTTTTGGTCCTGAATTACAACCAGCTATAAAAATAATTGCAACGGCACCCGTAATTAAAATTTCTATCTTGGGTTTCATATCTGCTTAAGGTTAAATGAAAAAATTGTAACCGTAAATCAAAAAAATTATAGTTACTCAAGTTTCGCACCCATTATTTAGAGGGTTTAAAACGATAATAAATAGCATGAAAACCAAGGGAAACCCTTGGTTTTATTGTATCTTTAAGTTACTAAACACAAAGTACAAAACATGCTACAAAACGAAGGTATTGCAAAAATTCAAGAAATAAAAGGGAAATTCAATAAGGTTTGGGTCAGTGCAGAATATTTACAAGCACATTTAAACATTTTAGGTTTCAACAAAATAAAAAGCCAGTTCAGTTGGTGTAAAACGGCTAGATTTTCATTCGAGAAT
>JBDNFD010000093.1:0-13656 GCA_041689995.1 Flavobacteriaceae bacterium
TAGTTAGTCTGCTACAAAAACATCTTTTCAGTTATGTCAATTTTGTAGACTTTTTCAACAATGTAGATTCCTATGCCAAAGAATTTGTCAAGAATAAGGGGAATCCAGAGTATTTTCAAAAAAATCTCGAGTTTTATTAGAGCCAATAAAGCAGGGGCTTGCTTTTATGTTTTAAAGAAATCACAACGCTTTTGTTGACTTTAAAGCCCATAATTCCGTACTTTTAATTTTTATCGGACAACAGTAGTTTCAAATAGACCAATTCTTATTTTAATATTTCTAATCCATTGGTTTTCATCCCTATCGTTAGGCTTCCATAATTCAAATTTAGATGAAAAAACCGCGAATTCTTCAATTGAATTTTTCAAGAGTAAAACTAAACTATCAATTTCTGATTTTTTTAATTTTAGTTCATCGTCAAAAATTAATTCGGAAATGATCAACGAATAATCTAGGGCAATTGAAGAATTTAAATAGGGCAATATGAATTGAGATTCTTGCCCAGGAAGACTTTTGAGCAAACCAACATAATCTTCATATTCAAATTGCTGGGGAATTGAAGGTTTTTCTAGAAACTTACTTATTATGCTTTCAGCTATTTGGTCATAAATATAAATGGAATTAACAAATGCCGTTTCTAAATCTTTATATTTTGTGGTTTCATTGAACTGAAGCCCAATGCGATTTTGGATTTTTCCATTTAAGTTTTCAAAAAGATGAGATTCATTGGTTATCTTGATCCTTAATTTGAACAAATCATTTTTTATTGATTGTAATGTTTTATCAACCCCGTCTTTCTTGGTTCTTATTAGAATTAAATCAACAAGTTTTTTAACTTCTCCCAGCAAAGATTCGTCCCTATAAAAAGTTTCATTTTTATAAAGGGAATTTATTATTTCACCAACCGGGATTTTCGTTGTATGCATATCCCAAATATAAAAAATTTATTTGAATTGCTCATAATTATTTAACATATTTAAAATGAGAAGATGACATTATTTCACACATCATCATAATCTATTTTTATGGTAGGTGTGGTCGGATGTGCTTGGCAAGTCAGAATTAATCCTTCTTTAATTTCCGCGTCTGTTAAGATTTGATTTTTCGCCATTTCGGCATGTCCTTCCGTAATGCGCGCCACACAGCTACTACAAATTCCGCCCTGACAGGAATAAGGCGCATCCAAATCTTTTTCCAAAGCTGCATCCAAAATAGTTGATTTCTTGGACATTTCAAACGTAGTTTCTTCATCATCTAAAATGACGGTCACGCTGGTATTTCCTTCTAAAACCGCATCTATTTCTCCCTCTTCCGAAGAAGAGAACAACTCGAAATGGATACATTTTTCCGAAATCTTATTTTCTTGAAGTATATCCGAAACCAAATTGATCATCATCTCGGGACCGCAGAGGAAAATTTCATTGAAGTGATGGCCTTTGAATTTGTTCCGCAACACGAAATTCACCGTACTTTTTTCAATTCGTCCGAAAAAGGCATCTTTGTCCTGCGCTTTGCTGTAAACAAATTCCAAAAATAACCGATGCGGAAATTTGGCTTGCAATTCTAATAATTCCTTGAAATACATGGTTTCTGCGGGCGTTTTATTGCCATAAACCAACACAAATTTGCTGTGTTCTTCTTGTTCCAGCGCGGTTTTTACGATGGAGAGAACTGGCGTAATACCGCTTCCAGCGACAAAAGCCGCATAATTTTTGAAAGAATGTGTCCCTGGTTCCGGTTCAAAAGTGAACTTTCCTTCCGGAGGAAAGACATTCAAGGTGTCTCCGGCTTTCAATTTATTATTTGCAATGGGCGAAAAAAGCCCGCCATCTAGCTCTTTTACCCCAATTTTCAATTCACCACTTTTTGGGGAAGAGCAAATGGAATAAGAACGGCGCACTTCTTTGCCGTCAATTTCGGTTTTTATGGTGATATATTGTCCCGCCGTAAAACTGAAAACGTCCGCCAAATCGTGCGGAATATCGAATGCTATGCTCACGGCCCTCGGTGTTTCTCGGGTGATTTTTTTTATGTTAAGGGAATGAAAATTCTTCATCAATGCTAATTTTTGCAAAAATACGAACTATTTTTTCGTGCATCAAGTGGAAACCATACCGAAAATGCTGTGGTTCCACTTTTTATAATATGAAATTTTTCGCCGAGATTTAATACTGTTTTAGTTTTTCTTTTTCGGGCATCGGGAAAACCAAAAAAAAAACGAAATTGTGAAATACAAATTTCTCAGGCATCAATTAATTATTTTAATAAAAAAGGAATGAAGCCTAAATGTACTGGTTTTTAGTCCGTAGTAATTATAAGGAAATATTAAAAATTGAGAAACTAGTTTTTTCGGGTGATGATTTTTTTCTGGTATAATTTTAATCCTCAGAACTCTTTTAATCAATTTTTCATCATAGATTTGTAACATTTTAAGGAGAATACTAACCTATAATAAACTTTCTTCAAAGCAAATAAACTCGAATAGTATGGTCAAACGATTTTTATCGCTGGAATGGAAGGAATTCACACGATCTTCCTATTTTCAAAAAGGGATTGCCATTAAAATTTTACTTGTTTTCCTGGCCTTGTATTTTGGCGGATCGGCTTTGTTGCTCGGGGCGGGAACATTTTTTTTAATTAAGGAAACCCTCCCCAAAAGTGACCCGTTGGTAGTGGTCAATAATTTTCTAATTTTTTGGGTTTTGGCTGATTTGGGTATACGTTATTTTATGCAGCAACTGCCGGTAATGAACGTTAAACCGCTCATGGCGATGAACATAAAACGCCGCGTGATCATTCATTATTTGTTGGGGAAAACCACTATTTCGTTTTTTAATTTTTTGCCCTTATTTTTCTTTTTGCCTTTCTGCATCGTTTTACTGATCAAAGGATACGCACCTTTGAACGTGATCCGCTGGTTTTTCGCGATGGCCTTTTTTGTGTTTTCATTCAACTTTCTGAATTTTTTATTGAACAAAAACCCGAAATTTTTCTATGTTACGGTTGCTTTTTTCTTAATTTTTGCAGCGTTGGAATATTTCGGGATATATAGAATTACCGAACCTGCCGGAACTTTTTTCAATACAATTTATGAACAACCGATCGCGGTTTTAATTCCGCTGTTGTTGCTCGTTTTTCTCTATCGCAGAAATTATCAATTTGTCCGAAAAGGGTTTTATTTGGATGACGCGGTTTCCAAAAAAATCAAATCGGTAAAAAGTGAAGACCTCAATTGGATCAACCGTTTTGGGGATATTGCTCCTTTTTTGAAAAACGATATCAAACTCATCCGAAGAAATGCACGTCCGAAACAAGTGATGTTAATGTCTTTTTTGTTCCTCTTTTACGGACTGATTTTTTACACGCAAGAAACTTATATGAACATGCCGGCGTTCCTTGCTTTTGCATCGATTTTTGTCACCGGCGGATTTTTGCTCACCTTCGGGCAATTGGTGCCATCGTGGGACAGTGAATATTATAAATTGCTGATGAGCCAGAATATTTCATATCGAAAATATTTGGAATCCAAATGGTACTTGATGGTTTTTGCCGTGGTGATTTCCTTCATTTTGAGCACGCCATATTTGTTTTTCGGTTGGAAAATCTTCGGAATGATCGCTGCTGGTGCTGTTTTTAACATTGGGTTGAATTCGTTCATCACCTTGTTCGGCGGCGCTTTGAACCGACAACCCGTGGAATTGAACGTAAAGGCAAAAGCTTTTTCAAATACCCAAGGTTTCAATCCGACCCAACTATTGATCGCACTTCCTAAAATGGTGGGGCCGATTTTGATTTTTTATATTCCCTATAAATTCATCAATTTCGAAGCCGGACTAATCGCTCTGGCATTAAGCGGTGTTTTGGGAATTGTTTTTAAGAATTTTTTCTTGAACCAGATCGAAAAAATATACCAAACAGGAAAATATAAAACCATTGCGGCTTTTGATGGGAAGAAATAGAATTCCGATAGGCAGGTTTTCAGTCGCAGTTGGAAATATTCAATTAATAAAAATCTTTAAGAAAAAACCACATGATATCCGTAAACAACCTCAGTAAAAAATATAACAGCGATCCGGTTTTGCAGATCGAACAACTCGAAATTCCGAAAGGCCAAAGTTTTGGATTGGTGGGAAACAACGGTGCAGGAAAAACCACCTTTTTCAGTCTGTTGTTGGATTTAATTCAACCTACCACCGGTAATATTGTGAACAATGGCGTTATTGTCAACGAAAGTGAAGATTGGAAACCTTTCACTTCTTCTTTTATTGACGAAAGTTTTTTGATCGGGTATTTGACACCGGAAGAATATTTCTATTTCATCGGGGAACTCCGCGGGCAAAACAAAGCCGATGTGGATGCGTTATTGGCGGAATTTGAAGATTTTTTTCACGGAGAAATTTTGAACCAAAAGAAATATTTGCGCGACCTTTCAAAAGGAAACCAGAAAAAAGCCGGTATTGTCGGTGCATTGATCGGAAACCCGGAAGTGATTATTCTGGATGAACCTTTTGCCAATTTGGATCCGACCACGCAAATCCGGTTGAAGCAAATCATTAAAGAACTCTCCGCGGAAGAAGAAACCACCGTGTTGATTTCCAGTCACGACCTAATCCATGTTACCGAAGTTTGCGAACGCATTGTGGTGCTGGACAAAGGACTGGTGGTGAAAGACATCAAAACCAGCGAAGCAACTTTGAAAGAGTTGGAGGTTTATTTTGGCGGGTGAGAACCAATTTCACGCTGATATTTGAAAATACTGGATTCCGAGATGTGTTTTTATCCCTGTGAAATATAGTTTCGAAAGACTTTCATTTCTTTCTGTAATTTCTCCAACCGTCTTAAAATCAGCTCATAATTCTATTTTTTAAAAAAATCAATATCCATTTCCCGAAAAGAACCGTATTTTTACCGCTTGCGATACTAAAATAGAGACAGAAAAGTTATCCTTGAAAAGGTATGATGGGTTTGAAAATTTCTACAAAAAATATTCTTGTTTTTGCGGTGTTGTCACTTTTGATGGGCTGTTCTACGCAAAATGGTGCTTGGCTCAACCGAAATTTCCACGCCATGGGAACGTATTATAACATTCTTTATAATGGGAATTTGGCTATAGAACAAGGAAAATTGTCCATAGTTCAGAATTATCAAGATGATTATTGGAACATTCTTCCCGTGGAGCGAATGCAAGTTGCTAAAAAGGGAATTGGCTTCACCGACGAAAAGGAACGCAACCCCGATTTTGTCCGTGCCGAGGAAAAAGCTACCAAAGCCATTCAGAAACATTCCATTTTGGTTGATGGCGTTCAGTATAATTACCAAACGGATGAAGCTTTTTTGTTATTGGGAAGGGCACGTTATTACGATCAACGTTTTGTTCCGGCATTAGATGCGTTCAATTATATTTTAGATAATTTCGATTCTAGTAGTACAACGGTGAACACAAAAGTGTGGAAAGCGAAAACCCAACTTCGGATGGATTACAGTGAGCTTGCACTGAAAAATCTTCAGGAACTACTGAGAACACACAAAGAATTGGAAGACGAAGAATTGGTGGATGTTCGCGCAACTTTGGCACAAGCATATATTAATTTGGGGCAACCTGATAGCGCAATTTCAGCCATTAGCATCGCCGCAGGGAAAACGAAAAATGAAGATGAGCGCGGCCGTTTTTTATACATCAAAGGGCAATTGTACGATGCGCGTGATATGATTGATAGCGCAAATAATGCGTTTGACGAAATTATCGCCTTAAAGCGGAAAACACCTCGTGTTTACAGAATTCATGCCTTCGTGGAAAAAGCTAAGAATTTCGATTTTAAAAACGGTGATCTTGCCGCCCAATTGGAATTATTGGAGCATTTGGCCGAAAATCGGGAAAACCGAACTTTTTTGGATAATATTTATCATCAATTGGGCGAATATTATTACGCAATCGATTCGGTGAATACTTCTATGGTTTATTACAATAAATCCCTTCGCGAAAAAGGTCCGGATACTTATTTGAACTCCCGGGATTATCTCGTTTTGGGGAATATCAATTTCGACCGCGCAGAATATAAAGAAGCAGGAGCGTATTATGACAGCACCTTGGTTAATTTGGCAAAAAACACCCGCGAATACCGAAAGCTAAAAAAGAAGCGTGACAATTTGGACGACGTGATTTTATATGAAGATATTGCCGTGAAAAACGATAGTATCCTAAATTTGGTGAAAATGTCCGAAGCGGAAAGATTGACCTATTTTGAAAAATTCACCGGTGAAAAGAAAGCCAGCGCTTTGGAGGAAGCATTGGCAGCAATGGCAGCAAGCCAAAACGCTGGGCAAAATACAGGTGCGGGTGAATTTTTCAAACAAACCAATAAAGGGAACCAGCAAAGTGCAAGCGGATTTTATTTTTACGATCCTGCCCAAGTGTCCTACGGAAAATTGAGCTTTAAGAAAATTTGGGGCGACCGGATTTTACAAGATAATTGGCGCACCAAAGAAAGTGGAGCGAGAAATAACGAGGATGGAGAAGAAGAGGAAAAATTAACGAAAGATGCTGTTTTGGCTGGGTTGAATGAAGATCCGCAGTACGATCCGCAAACCTATATTTCAAAAATTCCTAGCGAGCCGGCGAAAATTGATAGTTTGAAAAATGAACGGAATTTCGCTTATTATCAATTAGGGGTAATTTATAAGGAAAAATTTCAGGAATATGAGCTTGCCGCGAACAAACTAGAGGCTTTGCTGAAAAATGAACCACAGGAACGTTTGATTTTGCCCGCCAAATATAATTTGTACAAAATCTATTCCATCACTGGTCAAACCGAAAAAGCGAACCGTTGGAAAACAGATATTTTGACCAATCATCCAGATTCCCGTTATGCCGCAATTATTCTAAACCCCACCGAATATAAAGCCGGTGATAATAGCCCCGAAAAGGTGTATGAGCGAGTTTACAGGCGCTATCTCGCGCAAGAATACCAGAGCGTAATAGATAGTAGTTCGGTATATAGTTCAAAATTCACAGGTGAGGATATTGTTCCGAAATTTGAGTTGTTAAAAGCCACGGCTATTGGACGTTTGGAAGGTTTTGAAGCATATAAAAAAGCATTGAATGAAGTTGCGCTGAATTATCCGTTGAGCGAGGAAGGGAAAAAGGCACAAGAACTATACTCCAAAGTTCTTCCGACCCTTGCCAATAATGAATTTTCCGAAAACAAACCCGGTGACAAGTATTATTTAGTGTATGTATTTCAAACTGAAAACCACTCTGCCGCCGATAGCTTACAAGTCAGGTTGAACCGTGCGATCGCGGAAATCGACTTTGAAGGCCTCACGACTTCCATTGATATTTATGGCCCGGAAAAATTGTTCGTAGTTGTTCATGGGCTGGAAAGTCATTTGGGTGCTTTGGGCTTGGGTGAAAAATTTCGTAATAGCGAAGATAAAAAGACTGTAATTGATAAAGAATTTTTCGCTGTTTCTTCTTCAAACTATGAAACCATTTTAATTCATAAGAACTTGGAGGCTTATTTAAAATCACAAAAAGAATCAAAACCTTAGTATTATGTTTTCCGATAGCAAACGAAGTAAATCATCCTCGACTGACCACAGCCGGGAACAGAACAAAATCGCACAAGGCACCAAAATACTTGGTGATATTGTTGCAAAGGGTGGGGTCAGAATCGAAGGAACCATAGAAGGAACCCTAAAAACCCCAGGGAAAGTGGTGGTGGGAAAAACCGGGCATATCCTTGGGAATATTGAATGTGAAAGTGCCGATATCGAAGGCAATTTCTCCGGGAATCTTATGGTTTCCGAAACCTTAAGTTTACGGTCTACAGCCGTAATCGAAGGCGAAGTTGTTGTCGGAAAACTTTCCATAGAATCTGGCGCGACCTTTAATGCCACCTGTGCCATGAAAGGCGGGGTGAAAACCTTGAAAGATGAAAGAAGAAGAGAACCAGAGCAAGAAAAACCCGGAGGAAAAGGATTCAAAGAAATCCTCGGGACTTAAAAAATGGGCAGTAATGTCAGGAATTGGTTTCCAAATGGGAGCCACTATTTTTCTGTGCGCTTGGGCGGGAAGGGAATTGGATGAACGCTATCCTTCCAACAAAAACTGGTTCACCATTGGGTTGGTTTTGTTCGGGGTTTTTGTTTCCCTTTATATTATATTGAAACAACTTAAAAATTTGAACAAATAAGTTTCTTCGGGAAGTGCACCAAAAATTCCGGAACAATCCCAAATTATCCCTTTTCTCAATTTAAAAAAATGCTCCAAAAATTCTTTCGTTTTGTTTTTGCACTTTTTCTGGTGGTTGGCGCCGTTTATTTTTTACATGGTTTTATTTTAAATGGGGTTTTCGATTATAAAGCCCCTGATTTTTTCCAATTTTGTTATGCTTTTAACCTTGGCTTGACCTTTTTATTCACGACACCTATTATTTTGTTTGGTAAAAAATTCAAAGACCAGGTCGGTTTTGCTTTTTTGGCCCAAGGAATTGTAAAAATCGGATTGTTCATGTATTTTATCAAAACCGCTGGGTTTGAACTCAACAAAGGAAATTTCCTTCTTTTTTTCGTTCCCTATCTCGCTTGTTTGTTCGTGGAACTTTTCTTTGTTTTTCGTTTGTTGAAGGAAGTTTCCAAAAAATAAGCAGTTTTTCGAAAAATAATGAATGAGGTGAAAAAGTAATGAGTTGAATAAGCTGCTCGTTCGCATTCTCTAATTCCATAAGGATTCATGATTCCAATAAATTTTTTCTAATCGATTTTCCTTTTTAAACCTTCCAGATCATTCTTGAATGTCAATAAAAACAAGTGATTGGACGTTCTTTTTCCACAAAAAACTTGTTGTATTTTTTCAAGGGTTTTATTCGGTGGAATTATATATATTTGCACCCAAATTTAAGGATCGAAATTTTATCTGGAATGCAAAAGAAAAACTTCGTTAAAATACTGCTGGCCGGTTTTTTCATTTTCGGTGTTTTTTCACTGAACGCGAGCGAATCGCAAGAAGGTTACGGCGAACAAGTGGACACCAAGGAAGAAATCAAAGCCTTTGTTGATCACCACCTGAAAGATTCGCATTATTTCACGTTCTTTTCCGATGGGAAAACCGGCAAACATTACGGGTTTCCACTTCCGGTTATTCTTTGGGACAACGAAAACGGCCTGGTCTTTTTTTCCGCTTCAAAATTTCACCACGGCGAAGAATTGGCCGAAATCAACGGACAAAATTATAAACTGCACCATAGTCAAATATACAAAACAGACGCAGAAGGCAACTTTTTGCATGGCGTCGCCGAACATCCGGAAAACCCGGAATTGATTGATTTTTCGATCACCAAAAATGTGTTCACACTGATCGTGGTTTCCCTCTTTTTATTATTGATTTTTGGCAAACTGGCACGTTCTTACAAAAAGAAACCTATCCCCGTTGGATTTGGACGTCTTTTGGAACCGCTCGTGATTTATGTGCGCGATGAAATTGCCAAACCGAACATTGGGGCCAATTACAAAAAATATGTTGGGTATATTTTGACGGTTTTCTTTTTTATACTGATATTGAACCTATTAGGGGTCACGCCGCTTGGTGTAAACGTTACGGGAAATATCACCATCACTTTTTGTTTGGCAATGTTCACCTTCGTCATTACACAGTTTAGCGGAAAAAAGCATTATTGGAAACACATTTTTTGGATGCCCGGCCTTCCTGTTGTGATGAAAATCATTTTGGCTCCCCTTGAAATCCTGGGTGTTTTTACAAAACCTTTTGCGCTGATGATTCGATTGTTTGCCAATATGACCGCTGGCCATATTGTGATGATGAGCCTGCTCGGTTTTATTGTGGTGTTTAAAAACATTTTGATAGGAACGGCGTTTTTCGGGTTTACCCTGTTCATTTCATTGATCGAAATCTTAGTGGCGCTCCTACAGGCCTATATTTTTGCCTTGTTGAGCGCTTTATATATTGGCATGGCTGTTGAAGAACACGCAGACCATCCGCAAAATCATAGTGATGATGCCCCTATGATTTAAGCGAAGAAAAAGAAGAACACGTATAAATAAGTTTGAATAATTGTTTTTTGTTTAATTTTTAAATCTTTAATATGGAAATCCCAGCAATTGTAGGAGGCGGTTTGGCCGTGATCGGAGCAGGAATCGGACTAGGTCAAATCGGAAAAGGTGCAATGGAAGCCATTGCACGCCAACCCGAAGCCACCGGAAAGATCCAGACCAACATGATCATCATGGCCGCACTTCTGGAAGGTATTGCCTTTGCCTGTTTGTTTGCAGTATAAGGCCTCACCAAGGTAAAACAATTCCCGCAACGGTTGGTTGCGGGAATTGTTTAAACCTATTTTTTTTAAATTGAACAAAACAGATTTCCAAAGCGAACAAAAGTTTTGGAAAACCAAAAAGTAAAAAAATAATACTATGGAAAAGTTATGGCATGATTTTTCGTTCGGATTATTTTTTTGGCAAGTACTCCTATTATTGGTGTTGCTGTTTTTGCTGAAAAAATATGCTTGGAAACCCATTTTGAATTCCTTGGACAATCGTGAAGAAGGTATCAAAGACGCATTGAAATTAGCCGAAGAGGCCAAAATTCAAATGCAAAATCTGCAAGCGGATAACAAAGAGCTCTTGAAAGAAGCCCGCCAAGAACGTGATGGCATGTTGAAAGAAGCCCGTGAAATCAAGGAAAAAATGATTGCGGAAGCCTCGGAAGAAGCACAGGAAAAAGCGGACAAAATCGTGGCCAACGCGCAAGTAATTATCCAAAAAGAAAAACAGGATGCGATCGCGGAATTGAAAAACCAAGTGGCCAATCTTTCAGTGGAAATCGCTGAAAAAGTCATTCGCAAACAATTGAACAGTAAAGACGAGCAAATGAAACTCGTTGACGGCATGTTGGAAGACGTTAAATTAAACTAACAGGAAAATGAGCAGCAGAGCGGCACAACGATATGCGAAAGCGGTTTTGTCATTGGCGAAAGACCGGAACGAAACCGAACAAGTGAACGCGGAAATGATACTTGTTTCGAACACGCTTTCCCATAGTGGGGATTTACTGGAAGCTCTAAAAAGCCCGGCGATAAAAATGGAAGCGAAACGCTCCATCCTTAATGCAGTTTTTAAGGAAGTGGGTTCAATAACCAAGGGTTTGTTCAATATTCTATTGGAAAATAAACGTATCGACATTATTGAACAAGTGGTGAATAAATATACCCAACTTTTCAATAAATTGAACAACATTCAGGTGGCCACGGTCACCACGGCCGTTGATTTGACCCCGGAAATGGAACAAAAAGTGTTGGCAAAAGTCAAGGAATTGACCGGCGGCGATGCTACGCTCGTGAATAAAATAGACGAATCTATTTTGGGCGGTTTCGTTTTGCGTATTGGAGATTTGCAATACAATGCAAGCGTTGCCGGAAATTTGAACAGACTTAAGAGAGAATTCAAGAAAACTCATAGCATACAAAATTATAAATCGAACGGTATTTCAAAAGATACCATTTATACCAAATAGTTATGGCAGAAATAAACCCTGCTGAAGTTTCAGCAATTTTAAAAGAACAACTTTCAGATTTTGAAGCAAAAGCTTCCTTGGACGAAGTCGGAACCGTATTGCAAGTAGGTGATGGTATTGCCAGCGTGTATGGTTTGGCGAATGCCCAATATGGTGAATTGGTCGAATTTGAAGGTGGTTTGGAAGGAATCGTTCTGAACTTGGAAGAAGATAATGTGGGCGTGGTTTTGTTGGGCCCATCCAAAGAAGTTGGAGAAGGCGATACAGTGAAACGGACCAAACGCATTGCTTCCGTGAATGTTGGCGAAGGAATTGTGGGCCGTGTGGTCGATACCCTTGGAATGCCCATTGATGGAAAAGGTGCAATAACCGGTGAAACTTTCGAACTTCCACTGGAACGCAAAGCACCAGGGGTTATTTTCCGTCAGCCGGTAACTGAGCCGCTTCAAACAGGGATCAAGGCCATTGACGCCATGATTCCGGTAGGAAGGGGACAACGGGAATTGGTGATTGGTGACCGTCAAACCGGGAAAACCACGGTTTGTATCGATACCATTTTGAACCAAAAAGAATTTTATGACGCGGGTGAGCCCGTTTATTGTATTTATGTGGCCATCGGACAAAAAGCTTCCACAGTTGCAGGAATAGCACAGACCTTGGAAGATAAAGGCGCGATGGCCTACACAACTATCGTGGCTGCCAACGCATCCGATCCGGCACCAATGCAGGTTTACGCACCGTTTACAGGTGCTACCATTGGAGAATATTTCCGGGATACCGGTCGGCCAGCCTTGATTATTTTTGATGATTTGTCCAAACAAGCCGTTGCATACCGTGAGGTTTCCTTGTTGCTACGTCGTCCTCCAGGCCGTGAAGCATATCCTGGAGACGTTTTCTACTTGCATTCCCGCTTGTTGGAACGTTCTGCAAAAATCATCAATGACGATACCATTGCAAAAAACATGAATGATTTGCCCGACGTGCTGAAAGACAAGGTAAAAGGCGGAGGTTCATTGACTGCTTTGCCAATTATCGAAACTCAAGCCGGCGACGTTTCCGCGTACATTCCGACCAACGTGATTTCCATAACCGATGGCCAGATTTTCTTGACATCCGATTTGTTCAACTCCGGTGTTCGTCCGGCGATCAATGTGGGAATTTCCGTATCGCGTGTGGGTGGTAACGCTCAAATCAAATCAATGAAAAAAGTAGCGGGAACCTTGAAACTGGACCAAGCACAATACCGTGAATTGGAAGCGTTCGCCAAATTCGGTTCCGATTTGGATGCCGCAACCCGCGGAATCATCGGAAAAGGAAAGCGCAACGTGGAAATTTTGAAACAAGCGCAAAATGATCCATATCCGGTGGAAAACCAAATCGCGATTGTATTTGTTGGGACTAAAAATCTGATGAAAGATGTTCCCGTTGAAAAGATAAGGGAATTCGAAAAGGATTATTTGGAATACCTGAACGCCGCGCATAAAGAAACCATGCTAACGTTGAAAGCTGGAAAATTGACCGACGAAACTATTCAGACAATGACTGACGCAGCGAAAGAGATTTCAGCGAAATACAGTTAAATACCGTTATGAGTTAAGAGTTATGAGTTAAGAGTGAGGAAATTGGAAACTATGTCAAAAATGAGCGAAAGTCCCATTCGGATCAAAAGTTTTCAATTTGCATGTGAAATTTATCTATACACAAAAACGCTTAAGGAAAGAAAGGAATTTGAAATTGCCTCGCAGCTTTTGAAATCTGGAACCAGTATTGGTGCAAATGTTAGGGAAGCACAGCGGGGAGTTAGCATCAAAGATTTTAAAAATAAATTTGGAATTGCGTTAAAAGAAGCTGAAGAAACCCTTTATTGGTTAGAAATAATTGAAGCGGTTATTGAGCCAGTTCCAAATAATTTAAAGAATAAATGTAACGAGTTAATGAGGATTTTGGTGGCAATTATCAAAAACTCATAAGTTTTGGGTTTAGGGAAACTCATAACTCATAACTCATAACTCATAACTCAGAATTATAAAAAATGGCCAATCTAAAAGAATTACGAAACAGGATCGCATCGGTTTCTTCAACCATGCAAATCACCAGCGCCATGAAAATGGTGTCGGCAGCAAAGTTGA
>JBDNFD010000094.1:0-39284 GCA_041689995.1 Flavobacteriaceae bacterium
AATAAGATACTTTGTCGTGAATATTTTCAAAAAACCTTGATGTTTTTCTAAAACCGCTGGTTTAAAATGTAAAAAAACTCTTGTAAGTACCGATTTCATTGATGTTTTGGTCTATCACTCTTATATTAGAATAGAGCCAAGTCATTTAAAATATAAATCGACGCATTTATTGTAATCCCACTTAAAAGCATGAAGCTGGCCATCCCGCCTTGATCAAAATTGTAGTCGAAGAAGTAAAATGTCAGGAACACCCCAATAAACGAAATGGGTACAACACCTAAAATAATAAACGGTTGTTTAAGACTCTCGAAAAAAACAGCGCAAATTAAGTAAACGATGCCAAGAACTATTAGCAACAAAAAGAAATAATTATTTTCTTTACCACCAAATGGAGACCAGTTTGATCGTTTAAAAGTATAGCCCAGAGGTAGTTTGCTTTTCAATTCTTCAAGTTTTTCATCCAGAAACCGCCCTCCAAATTTTCCGGAACCAATATATTGAAATTCTACCTGACGGATATATTCCTGGTTCGACTTATAAATATCGCTTTCTTCCCTTTCTTGCGAAATCGAAGCAAAATCTTTCAAGATCGCAGGGGTTCTCATATCGCCCAAGGGAGTGTTTTTAATATGCCAAATATCGAAGTTTTCCTCATTTCCCGATTTTAACCTGATCGGGACATATTCACCTTGAATGTTCAAAAACATATCCGGATATTTGGAAAGGGTAAGATCGCGCAATTCGCCGATAATCCCCAAAGGGGAAATTCTGGCAAGGGCCAGTTTTTCTTTGTCCAATGAAAAAGCGTATCGCCAAGAAGGTTTGTAGTTCCATGAACTGTTTCCCCGGACATATACCTCTTGGATGCGAGGATGTTTTTCCAATGCAATTTTCAAAGTGTCGGCCCAAGCGTTGAGCCCGTCATAATTATAGCCCTTTGCCTCGACCGAAAAATTGATTGGCTCATTGTTGCCACCCGCATTGCTGAAACCATTTCCTACCCCGTACACGTTCCAGTCGATGCCCCCTAAATCAAGTACTTTTCGAATCAGCCTATTTTTCAATAAAAAAGGAAAAGCCGCTGCTCCATTTTTTTTAAACGTAATTTCCATTCGGCCATAATCACCGCTAAAAACAGTTGAAGAAAACCTCTCAATGTTATGATATTCCCGAAGGTAATTTTCCAATTGAACAAAAGCTTGGTTCATTTGGTGCACCGTAGCACCTTTTTCCATGGAAGCAGTAACGTACAGTTTGGTCTCCTCGTTTCTTCCGTAATAGGCATTTTCAAAAACATAGTTGGAAAACAACCGCAAAGAACCGCCCAAATACCTATCGATGTATGGGCGAATATTTTCACTGTACGATTCATTACCCAAAGTAGAATTGTATGCTTGTTGATACCAAGTTTTGTTCTGCTCAAGTTTTTGGGGAAGCATAAAAACGGGCAATCCAAACACAAGGATCAAAAAAACAATGAGCAATTTTTTATATTGTAGGAGGAAATACAGGAAAAAAGAATATTTTTTGTAAAACCATTGTTTGGCCATAAGACCCCAAGGTCTTTCTTTTTTTGGGAACAACCGAATTTTCTTCATCAAAGCGGGGATCAAAAACAAAGCGATAAACAATGATACGGCCAAGTTAACAATGATAACCAAAGCAAAATCGATCAAATTTGCCCTGTATTGCTCGTCCAAAAAATAAATTATCGACAAAGCACCGATCGTGGTCAAGGTAGAGGCCAAAATAGGAAGAAAAAACCGTTGGTCACCTTGCTTTTTTATATGGTCGAGCATTATGATACTATTGTCGATGATAAGCCCCAAAGAAATGGTTATCCCCGCCAACGAATAAAGTTCTATTTCGACATTAAGGATATAATAAAGCAAAAAAGCAATTCCCAAATTGGCCATGATGCCCATCACAAGTATACATGCGTACCGGAAACTCCGATTTACCAATAGAATGAACAGCAACAAAATTAAAACCGTATAAAACGCACGTTGGTATATTTTATCGAGTTCAATGTTTAGATATTCTGTGCTATCATACGTTTTTGCGATTTGAAACTCCATAGAAAGGTTTGTCTTCAACTCTTGCATTTTATTACCTATATCTTTGGACAAAGCAATGGTATTGGCATTTTTTGTAGGGTAAATAGCTAGGGTGATGGCATTTTTTCCATTGACACGATAGTAGCTTTGAACCTCTTGTGATTGTTTTTTTACGGTAACAAGCTCGTCCAAGTACACCATGCGTTCCCCGATTTTTTTCACGGGCAAATGCCATCCCAAATACCCCGTTCCGGGTTGTACGGATACCAAAATCCATTGGTTGTTATGAGAAACCTCGCCCAATGCGGTACGATCATATTTTTTGGCCAATGCCCCAAGGATTTCGTTTGGGGAAATTCCCAATATTTTCAGAACCTCAGGATCGTACGTTATAAGATATTCTTTGTCCGTGGCACCATAAACCTGTGTGCTGCCAACACCTTTTATGGTCCCGATTATAGGATCTATTTGCGTTTTAACGATTTTCCGTATGGCAAAAGCCGATTGACGCCCATAGATACTGTAGGACAAAAAAGGTTTTGCTTCCAAATCGTCCGGATCGTTGAGGGTGATTTCCGGATAGCTTGCATTTTCCGGCAAATTGGGATAAATCTGTCGAATGATGGTGGCCACTTCAAAACGGGCAGACTCCAAAGGAATTTCCTTGTCAAAACCCAACGTAATATACCCAAAACCTTTCGAGGATTTGGAATCTATTTTTTGCAAACCTCGTATGGTTGAAAAACCTGTTTCCAGTTTGGAGGTAATTTGCCGCTCGAGATTGTACGGGGAAGTGTTCGGCCAATTATAGGAAACCGACAAGGTAGGAAGACGTTGGCTCGGATTGAGCCGAACGGAAAGCATCGGCAACAGGAAAAACCCCAAACACGCAAGTAAACCAAAAACAACAAATATTTTAAAAGGAGAGGGTTTCAAACCAAAGTACTTTTTGCAAATGTAAATAAAAAATGAAATAAACCATTTTTCTACAACCATACATAACGAAAAGTTAAAGTTTGTTAAAGTTATGGGGGGGGGTATTTTATTTCTACATTGCGTTAAAATTATTAACCTTTTAAAAACTTAACATTATGAAAAAAAATATTTTAGAACCATTATTGGGCTCAATTTGTTTGATGTTTATAATAATGGTATTAAGCACCTCTCTTCTACATGCGAGAGTCGCACCAGTTTTTAGGTATTCTCCAGGTGTCTGTCCATCGGGCTCTATAGAGATACTGGGTTGTGAAACATTAAATCCTGCGGGGCCTTGTGATATATTTGTACGATGTACCCCGATGCCAACCGTAAACTAATCTTTAATTTAAATTATTTTTTATGAAAAAGTCACTAATTTTATCCGTTATTTTTTTAAGTATTTCCTTTTTTATTGCTCCAAAAGTAGATGCGATAGGACAACCTGTGCCATATAGATTCGAACTTACTCCCTGTTATGGGGCAGGCACCGGAGATTTGATCGGCGCTGCATGTGATAAGCCAAATTTTTCTGGACCATGTATATTTGCGGTAGGTTGTTAAGATTTCATTTATTCTTACACTAATTAAGTCGCTCATAAATATTTTTTAGAGCGGCTTTGAATAATCATTTATAATGATGAAAAATATTTTATATAAGAGCAAGTATCAAAATATATATCTGGTATTATTACTTTTTCATTTCGCCTTTCTTTTAAGCTGCCAAAATGAAAAGGAACAGGGCATGAAATTAAAAGATGGATTGGGCATTGAAAAACTGAACAATGAAATCATTTCAATCCCCATTGACAGTCTGACACTGCCGGCCTACAATATTTTTTCTTATAATAAAAAAAATGGTGTTTTGGTCGGTTACAACTCAATGATCCATTCATTGGATTTTTTTTCCATTAAAGACGAGAGGCAAGTGAATAGAATTTTTCTTGAAAAAGAAGGTCCAAATCAAGTTCAAACCAATATCGTAAACTTGGTTTTCAGCGACAAGGATAAGGTCTCTTTTTATTCTCAAAATTATTTTTACGAATACAATTTCAAAAAGAATATCCTGGACAAACGAGAAATAAACCAGAGCAATATTATGCTTTACGGGAAATACCATACACAATTTTTGTACAGTTCTGTTACAGAAAAATACTATCTTCCCAATACAGATTATTCCATTAGCCAATCACAAAATCCACAAGAATATTATTCAAGGGAAGGAATTGTCAGCGAATATGACTTTCAGAAAAATAAAATGAAACAGTTGAAAGTTGCCTATCCTAAAATATTCAAAACCGCCTATTATGGTTTTAATGATGTTACCAGTTTCGCACTGGACGAAAATAGAGGAGAATTATACATAGGTTTTGCTGCATACCCTGGCCTTTTGGCTTACAAATTTAAAAATAATGAAACGCAACATATAAGGTTCACCGACAAGACAACGGAAAATCTGGAAGTTTTAAAGATGAATTATAATCAATCTGAAGCCTTTCAGGACCAGTTTAAAAACAGAATTTTAGGTGCAAATTATGGAACCGTTCATAATTTAGATGATTACTGGTTGATAAGCGCTGTTGGAAATATGCCCGAAAAGGGCATGAAAGATTTTATGAGCTCCCAAGAATTGAAAAAAGCCTATGTCATCCTAATCGAAAAAAGCTCCGGCAAAAGTTCAAAAATTGAATTACAGAAAAAATTAGGATTATTCAATATTTTCACGAATGGAAACTCTTTTTACAGCTTTGCGGAAGGAAAGGAAAATGAAATGATAATTTTAAAATTCACATTCAAGGGATAAATAACCAATTACTTTTTACAAATTTAATAAAAATGAAATAAACCATTTCCCCCCAAAGCCTTACACAACAAAACGTTAAAGTTTGTTAAAGTTTCTCGGGGGCTATTTTATTTTATACATTGCGTTAAGATTATTAACCTTGTAAAACTTTAAATTATGAAAACAAAAATTTTAAAACCAGTCATGAAGCCTTGCATTTGTGATGGCCATGGTTTTCTCTTTTATGCCTGTTGAAAAAGCACAAGCAAAAGAAGCGCCCATGGTTTGTTGTTATAAACAAATTGATTGCCCCGGATGGTTCAATGGAAATTATGAAGCATGTCTTGTTAATGGTGATGGAAATTCCTGTACTTGTGGTGTGGTGTCACGATCTTGTCCTGAATGAAGTATTTTTATGGGCTTTGGATTCGGAATCAAAGCCCATAGTTTTTGAATTATAACAATTTTTTACTATCGTTTGTTTTGAAAAGATCATTTATCTTATTTTGTTGGGTTGTCCTATTTTTTTCCTGTTCCAAAGAAAAAACATCGCTTGAAACCATTCATGTCGATTTTGGAAAAAGTTTGGACAAAGCCTATTTATCGGACTTTATTGATCCAGATTTCCAATTGATCGCTTTGGAAACCACTCCCAAATCGTTGATTGGCAGGATAAGCAAAGTGGTGACCACCGAAGATTATATTTTTGTACTCGATTCGTATTCCACTAATTCACTTTTTGTATTCGATAAAACCGGAAAATTCCTTTGGAAAATAGGAAAAGAAGGCGATGGCCCGGGCGAATACCATAAACTGTTGGATTTCATTATCGCTGATGACAAGGTTGAAATTCTGGACAATGGGTATTTTATAAAAACCTACAAATTTGATGGGGAATTTGTAAACAATAAAAAACTACCCGAGTTTTCGGCCATAAAGATGGCAAAGAACAAAAAGGGCGGATTTGTTTTCATTTCTGGGAAACGTTTGGACAACCTATTGCTGACCAACAAAAACCTTAAAATTGAAAATTCCTATTTTCCTTTTGTAAACCCATATTTGGACAAAATGATCATCAACCCTTTTATTCAAACAGGCAATGGTTCGATATTATATAGGCGGTTTTTAAACGACACCTTGTACCAAATCCTGGAGGACAGGATAATTCCCGTTAAACATATTGATTATGCGAACAAGGCATTTCATATTGATATTGAAAAAGCCAAAAATTTAGGTGAAAAAATCAAAACTGAATTTTATGATTATTGCACTACAAGGTTTTACTACGAAAACAAAACTCATGAATATTTAGTGTTCCTATATAAAGGGGAACCGTGGATTCATTTATCATCAAAACAAAGAAACGCCTCCAAACTTTATAAATATTCCAACAGGATCAATGATGTGTTTTTTGACAACACCGCTTATGTAGTTGGCACTGAGGACGATCAATTCATTTATTTATTGCAACCTAGTAGTTTCAAGGAAAGTTTGGATACCACCAAGGATAGTGATTCCCCGTATTTCGACAAAATGACGGCCTTCGCTAAAAAATTGGACAATACCGACAACCCAGTATTAATGTTCGTTAAATTTGATTTGACACAATGAAAAAGGGTACAATTTTTATGATTGCATTGCTCATCTTTGCCAGCCTCATGACTATTTTGGCAACTATATTTTTTTTTAAAAACCATGAGTTGAAAAATGATCTGCACTATGCGGTCCAGTCTTATTCCACAGCTGTGGAAAAAAGCAAATATCAAACAGAACGGTATCAGAATAAAGAAAAGTTGCAGTTGTTGTCCGAAGGAAACTTTCTGAAAGATAGTATCGAAATTTACACAATAAGCAAAAAGGAACTATTTTTAAAGGAACTTATCGGAAAAGACCAAATCCTGATTTTACGATATTCCGAGTATGATTGTTATTCCTGCTATGAAGGTTTTTGGAGCGTTTTCAAAGAATTTCAAAACGAATATCCCGAAATTCAAATTATCCTATTGGCGAAATATAACAATCTCCGCGATTTGAATCTTTTTATTGACCGGATTGGTTTTAAGGGGCAAGTTTACCTTTTAAAAGAAAAACTGGATTTGCCCATAGAAAATTTCAAAGCCCCATTTTTCTTTTTATTGAACAATGGCGCACAATGTCAAAATATATATGCCCTTGACAAAAGCAATCTTTTGCAATGCGGTGAAATTTTATCAAACTTGGCGAAAAGCAAAACTTAAAATTTGACAATGAAAAAACATTCCCATGTTTTCCGAGAATATTTATGTAAAATTTGATATTGAAAACAAAAAGATCGTAAACCTTGTCAAAGTTAATATCAGAGATCTTTTAAAATAAATCCTGCTTTTAATTCCTTTAATTTTAGATCGTTCGAAATTGCCTTTTGCAAAATGTAACTAAAAACGTAATAATCCATTTTCCCATAACCTTACCCAACAAAACGTTAAAGTTTGTTAAAGTTTCAGGGGGGGTATATTTAGATTACATTCGAAAATAAATTTTTAATAACTTTAAAAACCTTTTATTATGAAAAACAAAACAGTAAGAAATTTTCTGGCATCCGCTCTTTTGTTGGCGGCAGGATTTAGTTTTATTCCGCAACAAGTCGAGGCCAGAATACAGAAACCGAAAGTCTTTGACAAAGAATCTATTGACTGCGGGGCTTATTTTGGAACCAAATGTGTTGGGGACGGAGATGGTTGCGACCCCACTGCATGTAAGAGCGAATAGAAATTAATTTTTAATTTTAATTATTTCAGGGAATCTTTTGATTCCCTGTTTTAGTCCAAATAGAATATTTCAGATGAAGTTTAAAATATACTCAATTAGCATTTTCCTGCTTTTTTTTTCTTCATGTAAAAAGGAAAAGGAAAGTGTTTCAAATACAAAGTCGCCAATAACTATAAAAATTGATTCCAATGATAACGAACCAACTATATTCACTCATATATTAAATGATTTCTATTTTGTAGTTCTGGAAAATTCTGAAGAAAGTATGTTAAGTGGGGCGGACAAAATTTTCTTTTTCAAAGATGAATTCTATGTTTTTGACGATAAATATAACAAAATTGTTGTTTTTTCCGGCACGGGTGATTTCTTAAGAACAATAGGGAAAATTGGAGCTGGCCCAGGGGAATTTAAAGACATTGGCGATATTTCTTTTGATTATGAAAATAACAAAATTCAAGTTTTGTCAATATATAAAAACAAAATACTGAATTTCAATCCTGACGGGGGGGGTTCCGGGTATTTTAGACAGAAATTTCCGATGATGAAATTTGCAAATTTAAATTCAAAATATTATGCCTATTTTGTAGGTTATTTTGCAGAAGATTTTTTCAATCTCAAAATTACAAACAAGGACCATAAGGTTGTTTTTAAAGGCTTTCCATTTCCAGAAGATCACGAGGAAGATTTAATGAAATCTACATTTACTGGATATCTGACCTCCTATGATGATCATTTTCTATATTCGGATGCAACATCGTCCAAAATATATTCTATTTATCCCGATGGATTAATCAATCTTAAATATTTTATCGATTTTGGAAAAAACCCATGGTCAGAAAAAAATATATATAAACATGAAACATTTTTTCAAAAGATAATTAAAGGGGAGGTAAGTTTTTTGCGTAGTCATTACGAAGAAAATGATAAAGCGTTGGTTTTTTGCTATAATTATAGCGTAACGAATGACCCAAAAAAAAGAACCAATTTTCCGAAATTAGGATTCTATCTTAAAAAATCAGGCAAGGTTTATACCCATTTTAATTATGGGAATGATTTGCTGTATCCTTATCTAACCGCTCCAAAAGGCAAAACAAAAAACGGGGAATATTTTATTTCCACATTAAAAAACGTGGACGGATTGATGGAAGAATTGAATAAAATGAACCATTCCACGGGCATTGCAAAGCAACTTGATTCTTTGTTCACCAATTCCATTATAAATCCCGAAAGTACAATTTTGTTCCTTTATAAGTTCAAATAATGAAAAAACCTTCTACTGTTTTATTGATCATTTGTACGGTATTTTTTTTGGGAACTGTAGCTTACCGATTTTATCCAAAAGAAAATTTTGCCATGGTGCAAATAAAAAAACGTTTGATCGATATCGGAGAAAGGAAACCCCACGACCAAACTTTTGTTATATTTGAAATGGAAAACATTGGGGAATCATCATTCATAATTTCGGATGTACAAGCAGACTGCCATTGCACCGTGCCCAAGTGGACACAAGAACTGGTGGAAAAAGGGGGAATTGCAAAAATTCATGTCAGTTACAGCAATGATCAACTTGGTTATTTTCAACAAAACATTACCGTTTCATGTAATGTGGAAAACTCCCCAATTATTTTAACACTTAGGGGAAAAACAGTAATTGATAAATAAAAAACCAGTATATTTATCAAGTAAAAAACTGCTATCAATGGTTGTGAAAACTTGTTCCCTATTATTGGCTTGCCTATTTTTTTTTTCATGTACGGACAAAGTCCAAAAAAAAACCATGGAAAGAAATGGGATAAAAAACGATAAAACAATTTCTGTACAAGTCCAAATCCTTCACCAGCAAACTTTCCAAAAACAACTCATCGCCAACGGCCTCATCAAAGCCGCTCAAAAAACGGAGCTCCGTTTTAAATCCGGAAACCGCATAAACAGGATTCTCGCCCGGAACGGCCAATGGGTCCAACAAGGCACCACCCTTGCCGTTTTGGACAATGTGTTGTTGGCCAACCAACTGCAAAAAGCAGAAATAGCCTTCGACAAGGCTAAAAATAAACTGAACGAAGAAAAAATATTGTACGGGCTCAACGGTTCGGAGGATTCCATAATCCGTGAAGAAGTTTTGCGGAACCTTTGGATAAAAAGCGGGTACCGCGAGGCGAAAAACAACCTCCAAAATATACAAATCCTTTATGATCAGACAATCCTGAAAGCTCCATTTTCCGGGGTAGTCGCCAATTTAGAAACCAGACCCGGAAACTATATTACCCCTGGCGATATTTTTTGCCTGTTCATAGATCAAAACAATCTTGAAATTCATTTTTCGGTGTTGGAAAGTGAGCTCGGTTTTGTGAAGATGGGACTGGAAGTCAAGGTTGTTCCCTTTTCTGATAATGGAAAAGAATATATGGGCCACATCAGCGAAATAAACCCTGTGGTCGATGAAAACGGCCTTATAAAAATCAAAGCGCGCCTACAAAATGGAGACAAGGCTTTGTTAGATGGCATGCATGCAAAAGTATTTGTCAACCAACCCATGGACAGCCTTATTGTCGTTCCAAAAGAAGCCTTGGTGCTGCGTTCCAATCGAGAAGTCGTGTTTACAGTGGAATACGGCCTGGCAAAATGGAACTATGTGAACAGCCTTTATGAAAACAGCACTTCCTTTGCACTAAAAGAAGGCTTGAAAATTGGCGACACTATTATTGTTTCGGGCAACATGAACCTGTCCCACGATGCGCGCGTGGAAACAACACTTATGGAAAACACAGAAAACAAAGCGATAACCGGCCAACTTCCGGCTTCCAATTAAATGGTCAAATTCCTCATAAATCGTCCCGTTGCGGTCTTTATGGCCACTTTTGCCCTCTTGTTGCTGGGCATTGTTGCTTCACTGCGCATCCCCACTTCCCTGATGCCGGATATCGACATACCCCAGATTACCGTAAATTTATCTTATCCCAACAGTAACGCAAGGGAAATTGAAACCAACATCACACGGCCCTTAAAAAACCAGTTGTTACAAGTTGGCAATTTAGAAGAAGTCGAAAGCCAAACCCGGGACGGCTTTGCGACCATAAAACTATTTTTTGAACACGGCACCGATACCAACTTGGCTTTCATAGAAACCAACGAAAAAATCGATGCATCTTTAAATTTCCTTCCACGCGATTTAGAACGGCCACGGGTGATCAAGGCATCCGCAACGGATATTCCCATTCTTTATCTCACAGTTTCCCTCAGGAGGGATTATAGCGATGAGCATTTTTTACAACTCAGCGAATTTACCGAAACCGTGCTAAAAAAAAGGATCGAACAATTGCCCGATATTGCATTGGCCGATATGAGCGGGCAAAGTAAAGCAGAAGTAGTTATTGTTCCAAAACGCAACAAACTCCAAAGTTTGGGCATTTCCAATAAAAAATTAGTCCAATCCATAGAACAAAACAATTTTGAATTGGGGAACATGTTGGTGCAAGACGGAATTTACCAATACAATTTTAAATTTTCCAATCCCTTACAAAATATTGGGGATATCGAAAATATTTATATCAATCACCACAACAGGCTTTTTCAATTAAAAGAACTGGCGGCGGTTTCACTACAACCCCAAAAAGAAAGAGGATCGGTGTTTTATAACGGAAAGCGAGCCATTGCATTGGCCATCATCAAACAATCCGGGACACAAGTGTACGATTTGAAAGAATCTTTGGAAAACTTGATCCAATCTTTTGAAAAAGATTATTCTAATTTGCAATTTTCCACCAATCAAGATCAAAGCAAATTATTGAAACATTCCATTGACAACCTGAAATCCAGTTTGATCGTTGGTGGTTTTTTGGCAATTCTGATCATGTTCTTTTTTTTAAAAGATTTCAAATCCCCGTTAATTATCGCTATCAGCATTCCCGTTGCATTGTTGTTGAGTATTTTGGCAATGTACCTTTTCGGTTTGTCCATAAATGTGATTTCCCTCTCCGGTTTGATTTTGGGTGTGGGAATGATGATCGATAATTCCATTATTGTTATCGACAACATCATCCAAAAATTGGAAAGGGGTTTGCCCCTTGAAACCGCTTGCGTGGTAGGAACAAATGAAATTATTGCTCCATTGCTAAGTTCGGTGCTGACAACTTGTTCCGTTTTTCTGCCCTTGGTTTTTTTGAGCGGCATCACCGGCGCCCTTTTCTATGATCAGGCAATGGCTATTTCCATAGGCCTTGGCACTTCTTTTTTGATTTCCATAACTTTAATCCCCGTGATTTTCAAACAGTTGAAAAACAAAAATTTCAAATTTGAAAAATGGCTTTCGTTTGGCGTCGGGACACCAAATATTGAAAATAGCTATGAAAAAGGAATGGTTTATTTTTTCAAACGAAAGTGGATCGTATATGGTATTTCAATAATAAATATTCTATTGGCAATTTTGCTTTTCAACAGCATGCGTTATACCCAATTGCCTGAGATTGACAGAAACGAAAGTATTTTGTCTTTGGACTGGAACGAAAATATCACGGTTTTTGAAAATAAGCAACGCATAGAAAACACATTGAAAAATATTCCCGTCAAAACACGGTTTGCACAGATTGGCGAACAACAATTCTTGTTGCAACAGGAAGAAACAAAAGCTATGTCTGAAGCTACGGTATATCTAAAGGCGGAAACCAATCAGGAATTGCAAAAAGCAAAAAAGGCCATACAACAAAATTTAACTCGGTCATTTCCCAATGCCAATTATGTTTTTTCCCCGCCTAAAACCATATTCGAATATCTTTTTGGCGGTGAAGAAAATAAGCTAGTGGCAAAAATTTATTCCACGACCTCTATTGAAGCCCCATCCGAAAATGAACTAAGGAGGATAAAACCCTACTTTGAAAGCGAAATTTCCGAAGTCCCTTTAAAAGAAACAACCACCATACAAATACTGAATGAAAAAGTATTGTTGTACAACGTGGATCATCAAGACCTTATAAATGAATTGAAAACAGCTTTTGGTGAAAATTTCATCGACAACCTTGAAACCGCCGAAAAATTCATCCCGATAAAGATGGATTATGCCGTTTCAGGGTTGGATAATATAATTGATCGACTTTTCGTGAAAAATGAAAATGGAGAGCTAATTCCCGTTAAGAGCTTAATAAAAATCAACCAAGTTCAAAAATACAAAACCCTTACGGCGGACAGAAGTGGGGAGTATTTGGGTTTTGCGGTTAAAATTGCGAACAACATTGACGACGAAATGTTAAACATTCAAAACAACTTCAAGAATAGCGAAGCCTATAACGTTCATTTTTCCGGAAGCGGATTGGAATTTAAAGAAAGTGCGAAAGAACTGGTGGCGGTCATCTTTGTTGCTTTATTCCTTCTGTTTTTTATTTTGGCTGCCCAATTTGAATCCCTATGGCAACCATTGATTATCATGTTGGAAATTCCAATTAACATCGGAGCTGGTTTGTTGTTGTTATGGATTTTTGGGGAAACCATAAATATAATGGCCATGATCGGAATCGTCGTAATGAGCGGAATTGTGGTAAATGACAGCATTTTAAAAATCCACACCATCAATATGTTGCGAAAAAAAGGACATGGCACAAAAGAAGCCATTATGTTGGGAGGAAAAATGCGTTTGAAATCAATTTTAATGACGGCACTCACTACGGTTTTGGCATTGCTGCCATTCCTGTTCATTGGCGGATTGGGCTCGGAACTTCAAAGGCCATTGTCTTTGGTAATTATTGGCGGATTGACTTTGGGCACTTTTATTAGCTTATATCTGATTCCCTTGGTTTATTATACCTTTGCGAAAAAATTCAACTTATAAACAAATACAGTCTTTTTTTTGTAACATTTTCTTATGACAATAGTCTTATCCGTATATAAGTGTCAATCCATAAAACCATTCAATATTCTATCAAATGAAAAAAATTTTGCTTTTATTAATTTTTCTTATTACGACAATAAATATAAATGCCCAAGAAAAAAAATGGACACTACAAGAATGTGTGGAATATGCCTTAAACAATAATATTTCCATACAACAATCGGAACTCGACTTGGAAGCGGCTAAGATAGACAAAAGCGATGCCATCGGGAATTATTTGCCTTCAGTTAACGGGAATGCTTCTCTTTCTTGGAACACCGGACTGACCCAAAATGTTACCACCGGTGTATTGGAAAACCAAACCACGCGCAACTTTTCTACCGGCGCATCCGTTGGGGTTTCCCTTTTTGAAGGACTTCGGAATTTGCGCATGCTTCAGCGCTCAAAAATGGCGCGTGTCGCTTCTGAATATTCCCTTAATAAAATGAAGGAAGATATCGCTTTGTTCGTGGCAAATGCGTATTTGGAAGTTTTGGTCAATAAAGAAACCCTGAAAGTTTTGAACGAGCAAAATCAGGTTACACAGCAGCAGCTTAACAGAACGCAGGATTTGGTTGATGCCGGTGTGGTGCCAAATGGCGATCTGCTTCAAATAAAAGCAACAAACGCCAAGGAACGTCAGCAAATTATTGCCGGGGAAAATATGGTCAAAATTTCTTTGATCAACCTCGCACAAATTCTATTGATCCAAGATTATGAAAATTTTCAAATTTCCGATCAAGAATTCGATATTCCCGTTACCGATATTCTGAACAAATCGGTTTATGATATTATTGACAGCGCAAAAGAGGAAAAGTATGAAGTGAAAATCGCAGAAAAAAATATGGAATTGGCCAAAAAAGACGTTCAAATCGCCAAAAGTAATTATTATCCACGTTTGAGCGGATTTTTCAACTATAACGCTCGTGCTTCGAACGCCGACGGTTTCGGACCAACAATTCCTTTTGTTGAACAATTATATACCTACGACGGAATATCCTACGGGCTTTCTTTGAATATTTCAGTTCTGAACGGATTTTCAGCTCGAAATTCAGTAAAACGCAGCAAAATAAACGTCATGCGTTCCGAAAACAATCTGGAGCAAGCAAAACTCGATTTGGAATCGAATGTGTATCAGGCATATGTGGATGCATCAGGTGCAAAAGAAGCATACGAAGCAGCTCAAGTAGCGTACGAATCGCAACAATTGGCTTACGATTACTCTTCTGAACGATACGATGTGGGCTTATCAAATTCCTTTGAACTCAGCGAATCCAAATTCCGGTTGGCCGATGTTGAAAGCCAGTTGATCCGGGCGAAATACGACTATATTTTTAAAATCAAAGTATTGGAACTATATTTTGGGATACCCATTTCCGAACTAAAATTATAAGACCATGAATAAAAAGACCTTGATAACCATTATCGTGGTTGTCGTTTTGCTTATTGTATTTCTGATCATCGGTAAAAAAGCCGGATGGTTCGGGAGTTCGGGCAATATGACCCCTGTGGAAGTAACCGCGATTCAAAAAATGAACATTACGGAAACAGTTTCCGCAGCAGGAAAAATTCAGCCTGAAAAAGAAGTGAAGATCTCTTCGGAAGTTTCTGGTGAAATTATCGCCTTGCCCGTTGTAGAAGGCCAGCAGGTAAAAGAGGGCGATTTAATGGTGAAAATAAACCCCGATATTTATGTTTCCAATTATAACCGAACCCAAGCCGCACTTCAAAATGCCAAAGCAGGAATGTCACAAACCAAGGCCAACTTAGTGCAGGCCAAAGCAAATTATGACCGCTACAAAATCCTCTTCGAAAAAGGTATCGTCGCCAAATCTGAATGGGATAATATTGTGGCTACTTATGAAGTCGCAAAGTCAAATAAAGAAGCGGCTTATTACGGAATTCAAAGTGCCCAAGCTGTTGTCAGCGAGGCGCAGGACAATTTGGGCCGCACCACTATTTATGCGCCAATGACCGGAACTATTTCCAGTTTAGACGTCGAACTTGGTGAACGCGTGGTGGGAACACAACAAATGGCCGGAACTGAAATTTTGCGCGTGGCAAACCTCGGCGATATGGAGGTAGAAGTGGATATTAATGAAAATGATATTGTGAAGGTGACAGTGGGCGATTCGGCAGTTGTGGAAGTCGATGCATATTTGAACAAAGAATTCCGCGGTATTGTTACCGAAATTTCCAATTCGGCAAATCCAGCCCTCACAGCAGATCAAGTTACCAATTTCAAAGTTAAAATAAAAATTTTAGAAGAATCCTATGCCGATCTTTTAGAAGGAAAACAAAAAGGTTATTCCCCTTTTCGTCCTGGAATGACCGCAACAGTGGATATTCTCACCAATAAAAAGACGGATGTGATCGGTGTTCCCATGAGTGCGATCGTAATCAAAACCGATACCAGCACTTCAAAAACCTACAAATCGAAAAAACCTGCTTCAGGAAAGGAACAACTCTTTGAATGCGTCTATTTGAAAGATGGAAAAGAAGCACGACTTCGCGTCATAAAAACCGGAATTCAAGACGATTCGAACATCGAAATCCTTTCCGGTTTGAAAGTTGGAGACACTGTCATTACGGGACCTTACACCACTGTCACCAAGAAACTGGATGATGGTGATGCCATTGAGGTGAAAAAGGAAGTGAAAGAAGACGATAAAGACAAATAACAAATGGCCTTGATTCTCTGTTTGGAAACGGCTACTACCAATTGCTCGGTCACCGTGGAACAGGATGGAAATTTGCTTGCTATCCGTGAAGATGGCAACAAACAATATTCGCATGCCGAGAAATTACATTTGTTCATAGACGAAGTACTGAAAGAAGCCGGCTTAAAGCCAAAAGATTTAAATGCCGTCGCACTAAGTACGGGCCCAGGTTCATACACGGGTTTGCGCATTGGAGCTGCAGCAGCCAAAGGCCTGTGTTTTTCGCTGGATATTCCATTAATTTCAGTTTCAACATTGAATTCTTTGTCGAGGCAACTTAATGTTCCCGAAAATTCATTGGTGGTTCCAATGTTGGATGCTAGAAGAATGGAGGTTTATTCGGCGGTATTTGATGCTTCTGGAAAACAAATTAGGGAAACCCGTGCAGAAATATTGGATGAGCATTCTTTCCAAAACTATTTGAATTCTGGGAAAGTTCATTTTATAGGAGATGGTGTGGAAAAATTTCAGCCAATAATCCGCCATCCAAATGCGATTTTTATTTTGGGGAAATATCCTTCCGCCAAGGAAATGCTTTTGCAGGCCGAAGAAAAATTCAACAATAAGGAATTTGAGGATATTGCCTATTTTGAGCCTTTCTACTTGAAAGATTTTGTCTCACGCTAAGGTTTATTTCGACAAAGGTAGATTCTCATTTTTATCAGAAATGAATTTTTGAGGAATATTCAAATTAACACCGGCGTCATGCAAGCGAAGTTTTGCTTCTTTCATCGTGTACCAGTGACAATCCCAAAAGGTTTCATTCATTGCCCAAAACCGAATAGAAAATTCCATTGCGGTATCGGTAAGATTTGAAACCAAAACCTGCGGTGCAGGATCTTCTAGGATATTTTCCTGTTCTTCCAGTATTTCTGTGAGAATATCTTGGGCTTTTCGCATATCGCTTTCATAGGAAACTTTTATAAGAATATTGTCGCGGCGTCTTCCCAACACGGAATAATTAACTACATTATCGTTCGTCAATTGCCCATTTGGAATAATGGCCAGTTGATTCCCGAAGGTGGTGAGTTTTGTGTAAAAAAGCGATATTTCGGTAACAGTTCCGGAAGTTCCTTGGGCTTCGACCCAATCACCGAGCCGAAAAGGTTTTAAAACCAAGATAATAATTCCACCGGCAAAATTTGACAAAGAACCCTGCAAGGCCAATCCAATAGCTAAACCCGCTGCGCCCAGAATAGCCAAAAGCGATGTGGTTTCGATTCCTAAATTCGCAATGACCATTAAAATAAGAAGAACCTTTAGCAGAACGCCAATAATGGTCAGCAAAAAATTATGCAATGCCAGATCAACATCTTTGCGCGTGAACAGCTTATCGAGGCGGACCACTAAGAATTTAATGATCCACCAACCGAGGACAAGAAGCACCAAAGCTCCTACTAAAGTCGGCAGATAATCCATAAATGCCTCTGAATATTTTTCTAGATAAAAGGGAATGTCTTTAATTTTTTCCATTGAAAAGCCTTAATCGGCAAAGAACATACATTCCTTGCTAATTTGCCAAAATTTGATGTTTAATTTTTGTTAAACCACCAATTTCAAAGCCTCTTCCACCGATTGAACCGGGACCAGACAAGTTTGATTCTGACACACATACAACCATGTCTCTTTAGATTTCCAACGATTTTTCAGCAAATACAAATCGCTGTTTTCCGTATTCCCTGCCACTACTTTATTCGGAAGGTATTTTTTGTTTATTTCAATAAGTTCGTTTTTTGCATTTTCGCCCAGAATCGCAATTTCATAAAATTTATAAGTGAAATTCATCAAAAGATCCAACCAATTAAAATAAGCCTGTGGATATTTTTCAAGTTGAGAATAAATATTTTTCAATAGTTTTTCTGAAATATCACGGTAATTTTTGTTATCAAAAAAATGAGAAAGTTTAAAAAGATTCTTTGCCATCACCGAATTAGATGAAGGTATAACATTATCCTGAAATTCTGAGGGTCGGGAAATCAAACTCCGATCTTCTTTTGAATTAAAGTAAAAGAAGGATTTTTCTTGGTCATAGAAATCTTTCAAAACGATACCTGTTAAATCTTTGGCTGAATACAACCATTTTTCATCAAAAGTATTTTCGTAAAATGCAATAAAAGCTTCAATAAGAAAGGCGTAATCATCCAGAAAACCGTTCACACTACTTTTCCCATTTTTATAAGTATGGAATAATTTGCTGTTATTTTGTAACTGATTTTCGAGGATAAAAGTTGCATTTTTTAAAGCCATATTCAAATATTCTTCTTTACGAAAAACTCGGTACGCATCGAGAAAAGCCTTCATCATTAAAGCGTTCCAAGAAGTTAAACTCTTATCATCCAATCCGGGGGCTGTTCTTTTTCCTCTAACTGCCAACAGATTTTTGGTGCATTTTTCGATCTTTTCTTCCAATTCAATTCTGGAGATTCCATATTTTTCTGCAATAATTGCGGGAGTCTCTGTTCTAATCAAAATATAGTTTCCATTTTCCCAGTACCCAGTTTCATTTATATTGAAATAATCAGAAAAAAGACGAAAATCTTCCTCTAAAATAGTTTGAAGTTCCTCTTTTTTCCAAACATAATAAGCGCCTTCTTCCATCATGCCTTCAGCATTTTTGCTATCAGCATCAACAGCACAATAAAAGCCCCCCATTTCGTTGGTCAATTCCCTTTTTACAAACTCCAGTGTTGATTTCACCACTTTTCCATACCACGGATCTTTGGTGATTAAATACGCATCACAATATAAACTGACCAACTGCGCGTTGTCATACAACATTTTTTCAAAATGTGGCACATGCCATTTTTCATCGGTTGAATAACGCGAAAATCCACCGCCGAGTTGATCAAAAATTCCTCCGAATGACATCTTGTTAAGGGTTAAAACCACCTGGTTCAAGAGTTGCTCGTCATTTATTTGGCGAGCATAGCGCAACAAAAAATGATATTTGTTTGGCATCATGAATTTCGGAGCTCCTTTCGATCCGCCCCAAACAATATCAAATTGGGTTTTTAAAACAAAAAGGATCTGCGGAAAAATTTTAGGATCAAAGTTTTTAGGGAATTTATCGGGAATTAAGGATTCCATTTCCCGGATTCCTTTGGTCAATTTTTCGGCATAATCGAATAATTCTTTTGGAGCCTGTTCCAAAAGATCGCCCAATTGGCGCACTATTCCGGCCCACTGCTCTTTTGGGAGGTAAGTTCCGCCCCAAATTGGTCGGCCGTCGGGTAGGGCAACAATATTCAAAGGCCAGCCGCCGTGTCCGGTCATCAATTGCAGTGCGTTCATATAAATCTGGTCCACATCGGGCCTTTCCTCGCGGTCCACTTTAATATTGATAAAATTTTCGTTCATCAAGCCAGCAATCTTTTTATCTTCAAAACTTTCATGCGCCATCACGTGGCACCAATGGCAAGAAGAATATCCAATACTAATCAACACCAGTTTATTCCTCTTCTTCGCTTGCGCAAAAACTTCCGGGCCCCAAGCATGCCAATCAACCGGATTATGCGCGTGCTGTAAAAGATAGGGGCTTGTTTCTTGGATCAGCTTATTTGTGTTTTCCATTTTTTTCTCATTTTCAAATTATCATGAAAGGTAAGGAATTTCCCCTTTTCTTTGAAATTTTTGGTTCAACTTGATCAAATTGAATAAATTGTTTTATTTTTCGGGTGCGAATTTAACCATTTGGTAACACCAGATATTTATTGATTTAAAATAAATCGAACACTTTTACAAAAAATTCGCAGATAGATTTCCATGGAAAATGTATACCTGATAATGCTTGTGGTTTTAGTGGTATTAGCGGTAGCCGATTTGGTGGTCGGGGTCAGCAATGATGCGGTAAATTTCCTAAATTCCGCCGTTGGTTCCAAAGCGGTTTCCCTGCGCACTATTCTTATTGTTGCCAGTTTGGGAATTGGAATCGGCGCGGTTTTTTCCAGTGGGATGATGGAAGTTGCCCGAAAAGGGATTTTTAATCCCAGTGAATTTTATTTCAACGAAATAATGATCATTTTCACTGCGGTCATGATCGCCGATGTGTTGTTGCTAGATTTTTTCAATACCTTGGGACTTCCCACCTCCACCACGGTTTCCATTGTTTTCGATTTGTTGGGTGCCGCTGTCGCCGTTGCTTTTTGGAAATTATATTCCAATTCGGAAGATATTAGCGGAATTTGGACTTATATCAATACGGAAAAAGCGACCGCCATTATCATTGCCATCTTCGTTTCCGTGGCGTTGGCATTTACAATTGGGGTCGTGGTGCAGTATTTTTCCCGTTTGATATTTTCCTTTCAATATGAAAAAAAGGTAAAGTACATCGGTTCCATTTTTGGGGGAATAGCAATTACGGCAATTACCTTTTTCATCTTTTTAAAAGGAATGAAGGACATGCCTTTCCTTTCAAACGACTTTAAAAAGGTTGTTTCAGAAAATATCATTCTTATTCTCGGAGCCGGTTTTCTATTTTGGACCTTACTTTCACAGTTGGCCATGTCATTTTTGAAAGTCAATATTCTGAAAATTATCATTATTGTCGGAACATTTGCATTGGCATTGGCTTTTGCGGGAAATGATTTGGTGAACTTTATCGGTGTGCCCATCGCCGCGTGGCAAGCTTTTAATTTTTGGTCAGCTTCCGGCGCAGATCCTTCCACGTTTTTGATGACAGATCTTGCCGGTGAAACCCATACCTCCACTTTTTTGTTACTGATTGCGGGCACTATTATGGTATTGGCGTTGTGGTTTTCCAATAAATCCCGGCATGTAATGCAAACCGAACTGAACTTAGCACGCCAGAGCCTGGGAAAAGAAAAGTTCAAACCAAATTACTTATCCCGTATCACCGTGCGGTATTCAATTTTTGTCGGTAATGCCATTACCTTAATTTTACCTAAATCGATGGGAGCGAAAATCGATGCGAAATTTCAAAAACCGCCCTCTTTGTTGCAGGACAAACGAATCGACGCGCCTATGTTCGATATGGTTCGGGCGTCGGTCAATTTGGTAGTGGCGAGTATTTTGATTTCCATCGGAACCAGCTATAAATTGCCGCTTTCCACCACTTATGTGACTTTTATGGTCGCAATGGGTACCTCTTTGGCTGACAGAGCTTGGGACCGCGAAAGCGCTGTTTATAGAGTGGCGGGTGTTTTCAACGTGATTGGCGGATGGTTCATGACCGCTTTTTGTGCTTTTGTGGGAGCCGCATTAATCGCGTCTATTATATGGTTCGGAGGAATTTGGTCAGTTTTGATCTTAATGGCAATAGTTGTTTCTTTAATGATTCACAGTGCGCTTTCGCATTCCAAAAAAGTGAAATTGGAACAACAAAAAAAGCAATTCAACAAAACTGATATTTTATCCATCAACGAGATTACCAATGAAACGGCGCAGAATATTTCAAGCGTTATTGACGGGATAAATAAACGCTATGGAAAAGTGATCGACCATTTGGGGTATCAGGATTTAAGGAAACTGAAGAAAGATACCAAAAAGCTATCTAAATTGGAGGATGAGGTAGAGGAATTGAAAGACAATGTTTTCTATTTCATCAAATCCCTGGAAGAAAAGTCCGTGGCTGCCGGAAAATTCTACATTCTTATTTTGGACCATTTGAAGAATATGGTTCAATCAATTGCTTATATCACCCGTTCGAGTTATAAACATGTGCACAACAACCATAAAAATCTGAAATTCAACCAAATACGAGATCTTAAAGCGGTTGACCGCGAAATGGAAGTGCTTCTGAAGGAAATAAAAGAAACCTTCGATACGCAAGCTTTCGGAAATATTGATCGCATTATTGCAGAAGAGAAAAAGTTGTTGGAAAAAGTATCGGGCCTTATTCAGAAACAAATTGACAGGATACGGACGTCCGAAACAAGTCCCAAAAACACGAAACTATATTTTGGTTTACTCTTGGAAAGTAAGGATTTAGTGAGTTCGACAATTGAACTGCTACAACTGTTCAAAGCATATTACGAAGAAGCGAGAAGAGAATTATAAATTGATGATTTTCATCGTAAGAAATAGGATTTCGAAAATTTGAAAATATTTAATCCATATTCGCGGTTTAAATTTCTTCTTATTTCTTCTTGAAAATATAGTTTTTATAATACTTTTTGTCGTCAGCAAAATCAGTGCTTATTTTTAGTCCGGCTTCGTTTGCCAACCATTGTACGATCGCATCATCATATTTTTGGGAAATTTCGGTATGTATTGTTTCCCAAGCATCAAAATGTACCGAAAGTTCCAAGGCGTTTATTCTTGCTTTTTGTTCCTTTTTGCTCACCAAAAAACTTTTTGCCGTGCCAGTTTCCGGATTGTAGGTTTCCCAATGCAAAAATGAATCCACATCTATATTTCCGTCCAATTCCCGATTGATGCGCTCCAATATATTTTTGTTGAAAGCCTCCGTTACCCCAGTTTTATCATTGTACGCATTTTGAATGGTTTGTGGGTTTTTCTTTTGATCGAACCCAATGAACAATATGTCGTTTTTGTTCATCGAAGCTTGTATGTTTTTTAAAAAAGCGATCGCGTTTTCATGTAGTAAATTTCCAATATTGGAACCCAAGATTAAAACCACTTTTTTTCGGGAATTATGTTCTGATAAACGATTTAAGGTTTCAAAATAAGTACCTTGTTGTGTTTTCACTTGAACTTTTGGCAATTCTTTTTCAAGCGAAATTTCCAATTGATCCAGTGCATTTTGACTGATATCAATAGGAAAATAAGTGAAATCGATTTCCTTTTCCGAAAGATGGCCCAAAAGAATTTTGGTTTTCTTTCCGTCCCCAGCGCCCAGTTCAATAAGGTCAAAACCATTTGGCCCATTAAAGTATTCCGCGATGCTTTCGGTATGTTCCTGTAAAATAGCATACTCGCAGGAAGTCAGGTAATATTCTGGTAGCTCCATTATTTCTTGGAACAATTTATCGCCGCGATAATCATAAATAAATTTCGAGGAAAGATGTTTCGGAAAATCGGTTAAGCCTTTCTGGACTTCCATCCCAAAATCGGTTCGGGCAGCTTCTGGGATTGGTTTTTTCATATTATAATTCTGATTATTTCGCTAATCGAATGCCTGTGAATTGCCAACGAAGATGCGGATGGAAAAAATTCCGATAAGTAGTTCTCGAATGTTTTTCGGATGTTGCTATAGAACTTCCGCGCAACACCTTTTGGTTCACCATAAATTTTCCATTGTATTCACCCAAAGCCCCATCCGGCTTTATGAAATTTGGATATGGCAAATAGGCACTTTCTGTCCATTCCCAACATTTTCCCCAGTTAAAATAGGAATTCGCAGCTTCCCATTCAAATTCCGTCGGTAAACGTAGGTTTTTCCATTGTGCAAAAGCGGCAGCTTCATAATAAGAAATATGGCTCAATACTTTTTTGGGGTTCAATTTTTCCATTCCAGATAATTTATATTGAAACCATTCTCCTTCAATTTTATGCCAATATAAAGGCGAAGATATTTGGCCTTTTATCAACCATTCCCAAGCTTCGGAATGCCAAAGCAACACATTTTCATATCCTCCACTTTCCATAAACCGCAAATATTCTTCATTGGTCACCAATTTGTTCGATATGGAATATTCCCCCAGAAAAACCTTGTGCCGACCGAGTTCGTTATCGTAACAAAATTCATTTCCAACATGGCCTATTTCATAAATTCCTTCTGGAATCTTCAGCCATTCCTGAGGAAAATCTTCTTCATTATTTTCCTGAAATTGAGGATTGTAAGTTGGCAATAATGGATTATTGCCCAAAATATATTTGATATCCGTTAAGAGTAGTTCTTGGTGCTGTTTTTCGTGATGAATACCAATTTTCAGAATTTCTTCTACTTCTTTTGGTTGCTCGTTTTCTAAGAATGTGATCATTGCTTTAGTGACATAGGTACGGTATTCATAGATTTTATCTACCGTAGGGCGCGATAAATTTCCGCGGTCGGTGCGAACGACTTTTTTGCCGACACTTTCATAATAACTATTGAAAACAAAAGAAAAACTTTCATCAAAAACTTTATAATCTTGGTCGTATTTTGTTAGGATAAATTCTTCAAAAAACCAAGTCGTATGTCCCAAATGCCATTTGGGCGGGGAAACATCGGCGATGGGTTGCACCACATAATCTTCTATCTCCAAAGGTTTGCAGAGAATTTCAGTCTGCGCGCGGGTTTCTGTAAAAAGGGAAAGTAAGTTTTGAGCCATGGTAATCGATCTTAAATGACCGCCTTCCAAAGTTACATTTTTTTTTTGTAAAATGAAAAAAAAGAGAGCTGTTAATTGAAGGTTAAAAAGGCTCTGCGCACAAAGCCGAAAGCGAATTTTATGAAATCATCACAAATTGAAAGGAACTGTGTAACTTATTTCCTTCACTTCGCCGCCCGCACTTCCAGGTTTCATTTTTGGCAATAATAAAATAACGCGTCTGGCTTCTTTCTGCATCGCTTCCGATCCGCCTTCGACGCTTTCTATCTCGGGTTTTCCTTCCTTATTGATGAAAAATTTCACCAATATCCGCGATCCTTTATCCGCTTGGGTATAACCATTTTTAAAGTCGAAATTTTTTTGAATCAGCAGCGCCAAATTTGTGTTGAAACATTTTTTCTTTTCCCGTTCATTTCCTTCACAACCTGGCCAAACGGGAGCAATTTCATTATATGTCACGGAATTCCCCTGAACGGAAACATCTTTTTGTGCATTTACAAAAGAAGAAATAAATATAAAAGCGAATAGGAATAAGCTTTTCATAATGAAGGATTTTTAGTTAAACGGCCACTTTTCCTTTAATTGGAGGATATGGGTCATAATTTTCCAAGCTGAAATCATCAAATTTGAAGCCAAAAATATCGGTTACCTCCGGATTTATATGCATTATCGGCAATTTTCGAGGTTCTCGTTCCAGTTGCAACTTTAATTGCTCCATATGATTGTTGTAAATATGGGCATCTCCGAAAGTGTGAATAAAATCACCTGGTTCAAATCCACAAACTTGTGCCATCATCATGGTCAAAAGTGCATATGATGCAATGTTGAAAGGAACGCCCAGGAAAATATCGGCGCTTCGTTGGTATAACTGGCAGGATAACTTTCCATCGGCTACGTAAAACTGGAAAAATGCATGACATGGTGGCAAAGCTGCTTTGCCATTGGCAACATTTTCACCAAAAGATTTTGAGGTGTCGGGCAAAACGCCAGGGTTCCACGCCGAAACCAACATGCGGCGGCTGTCGGGATTATTTTTCAGCGTGTTGACGATTTCGGTAATTTGATCGATATTTTGATTGTTCCAGTTTCGCCATTGTTGGCCATAAACCGGACCTAAATCCCCGTGTTCATCGGCCCATTGGTTCCAAATACGCACTCCGTTTTCCTGAAGGTATTCAATGTTTGTTTCGCCTTTCAAAAACCACAATAATTCGTGCACAATGGATTTTAAATGTAATTTTTTGGTGGTCAACATCGGGAAACCTTCGTTGAGATCGAACCGCATTTGATATCCGAATACACTTTTCGTGCCGGTGCCGGTACGGTCCGATTTTTCATTTCCGTTTTTCAAAACGTGTTTTACCAAATCCAAATATGTCTTCATTCTGTTTAATTATTTTTAATCGATTTGGTAGATTTTTCCTATTAAATCCTTCATTGAAACCCTCTTTTCCGAAAACTAAAAATAGAAAAATTCATTGGAACTGCCTATTCTTTCCTAAGAAAATTTAGTCCAAATTCTTGGTGAAAAATGAATGTTCACTTAGCATATAAAAGTCGAAAAATGTTTGAAACCATAACTGATAATAATACTTGCCACGGAAAACAAACCTATTATCCATATAATTTTATGGGTATTCGGAAGACGAAAAATTTTATGGAACACCGCCAATCCGCCCAACATTATAATTGGATAAACCGCCGGATACAAATAAAAAGCCTGTGCAAATTCGCCTTGGAACAAGAGGAAAAGTGCACGTTGGAACCCGCAGCCCAAACATTCCATTCCGAAGAAATATTTGATGGGACAAGGAAGCATGAAATTTTCCATAGAGAAAGATTTTGGTCCAGACTGAATTAAAACTTAAAAGTAATACTTTTAGGTGTTTTCGCAATAACCCAAAAAAAATCCGGGAGATTGGTTCCCCCGGATTTTCATATTCATTAAAAAATAAATCCTAGTCTATTTTACTTTGCCTTCCATTCGTTCTTTCAAAGCTTGCAATTCCGTATTGGCATCGCCCAAAGTGGGTTTGTCCTCTTTTTCTGCGGCTTTTTTAGCAGCTTGTTTAACGATTTTGGCTTCTTCTTCTTTGTGAAGGGACATATGTGAAGCAACTACGCGTTTGAATTCTTTGTTGAATTCAATGATCACGAATTCGGCTTCTTCGCCTTTCACAAGTTTGCTACCATCTTCTTTTTCCAAATGACGCATCGGAACAAATGCAGTGATATCTTCGTTGAAGTCTATCGTTGCACCTTTGTCCACCATTTCAGTAATTGCTGCGGTATGTTTGGTACCAACGGCAAATTCGGTTTCATATTTATCCCACGGATTTGCCTCGGTTTGTTTATGTCCCAAACTAAGTTTACGTCCTTCCACATCCAATTCGAGAACAACGGCTTCCATTTTGTCACCAACGTTACAAAATTCAGAAGGATGTTTGATTTTCTTGGTCCAGGACAAATCAGAAATATAAACCAATCCATCGATTCCTTCTTCCAATTCAACAAAAACACCAAAGTTGGTAAAGTTTCTTACCGTTCCTGTGTGACGTGAGCCAACTGGATATTTTTCGGTAATGTCCGTCCAAGGATCGGGGGTCAATTGTTTCATTCCAAGCGACATTTTTCGCTCTTCCCTATCTAACGTAAGAATTTGTGCTTCTACTTCATCGCCAACATTCACAAAATCTTGAGCGGAACGCAAATGCGTGCTCCAAGACATTTCTGAAACGTGAATCAATCCTTCCACTCCATTAGCCACTTCGATAAATGCACCATAATCGGCGATCACCACTACTTTTCCTTTCACCTTGTCGCCAACTTTAAGCTCTTCGCCCAAGGCTTCCCACGGGTGTTTGCTCAATTGTTTAAGACCCAACTGAATTCGTGTTTTTGCCTCATCAAAATCGAGGATAACCACGTTTAATTTTTGATCGAGCTCTACAATTTCGTTCGGATGATTAATACGGGACCAAGAAAGATCTGTAATATGAATCAATCCGTCAACGCCACCAAGATCAACAAATACTCCGTAAGAAGTAATGTTTTTCACAGTACCTTCCAGTACTTGACCTTTTTCAAGCTGACCGATGATTTCTTTTTTCTGTTCTTCTATATCGGCTTCGATAAGTGCTTTATGGGAAACTACCACGTTTTTGAATTCATGGTTAATTTTAACCACTTTGAATTCCATGGTTTTGCCCACATACGCATCGTAATCCCTGATTGGTTTCACATCAATTTGAGAACCTGGCAAGAACGCCTCGATTCCGAAAACATCGACAATCATACCACCTTTGGTACGACATTTCACCAAACCATTCACGATGGTTTCTTCTTCATGCGCTTTGTTCACGCGATCCCAAGCCATGATCACACGGGCTTTTCGATGAGAAAGTACCAATTGTCCTTCAGCATCTTCGCGAACATCGATCAGGACCTCCACTTTATCGCCAACTTTTAGATCGGGATTGTAACGGAATTCGTTCAAGGAAATTACCCCTTCACTTTTCGCATTGATGTCAATAATGGCATCGCGATCAGTAATGTTGATTACCATTCCCTGCACCACTTCATTGTCCAATGTATCCACAAAATTTTCGGAAACCAATTGTTCAAACTCCTCTAATTTTTTGTCATCGATCGGATCGATTCCCTCTTCGTAATTGTGCCAATTGAAATCTTCCAAAAATTGTTTTGGATCTTTTTGCTGTGGAGAAACTGCTCGTTCCTCTTTGTTTTGGGAAGATGTGGTTTCCTGTGTTTCGGAAACTGTGGATTCTTGATTTTCAGTAGTTTCCACTTCTGCCACTTCGTTGTTTTTTGTTTCTTCAGCCATTGCTGATTTAAGATTTGTATCCCATGTCCGCGGAAAAACACCTGCGATCCGACCATGGAAGTGTTATAAAAATTTGATTTTCAGTCCCTTTTTTGTCTTTCCAGAATCGCCAAAAAGGAGCGCAAAAGTACAATTTATTTCTTGGTTTTCAAATTATTTCTTTCTTTAAAAATCAAAGAACAAATTCAATTAAGAAAGTCAGGACGGAACCGCCATTTGCATCAAGATGGTGCATAAGATAGCAGCATATGTTCCAACGGCATATCCAAAAACCGCCAAAAGCACGCCCACTGTGGCCAAGGAAGGATGAAAAGCCGCTGCAACAACCGGGGCAGAAGCAGCACCGCCCACATTTGCCTGACTTCCGACCGCCAAAAAGAAATAAGGGGCTTTTATCATTTTTGCAACTCCGATCAGCAAAATAGCGTGAATAAACATCCAAATCAATCCAATTCCGATCAAACCTGGATTGTCAAGAACCATCGTGAGATCCATTTTCATTCCAATGGTGGCAACCAGAATATAAATGAAAATACTTCCCAATTTACTGGCGCCCGCACCTTCATACTTTTTTGCTTTTGTGAAAGATAATACAATACCAACCAAAGTGGCGAGCGTGATCATCCAGAAAAATTCCGAGGTAAAGGAAGATAAAGCTGAAGAGGTGTCATTGAAAACCTCAAAATTATTCGAAAGAAGCGAAGAAATTAATTCGGCTCCCCAATGGGAAAATCCTACCGCACCAAAAGCGATGGCGAGCATGATCATAAAATCTGAAAGGGAAGGAATCCTTGCAACGCTTAACGCATAATCCGAAACTTTTTCTTTTAACCTGACAATCGCTCCATTGTCTGCTTTCAGCCATTTATCGATTTGTTTTTCCTTTCCAATTCCCATCAAAAGAATGGCCATCCATAAATTTGCAACGACAATATCCACCAAAACCATTCCGCCGTATTTTTCGGGATTGTATTTGTATATTTCCAACATCGCGGCTTGGTTTGCCCCACCACCTATCCAACTACCCGCGAGCGTGGAAAGTCCGCGCCAAACTGCGTCAGGACCAGCTCCACCAAGGGTTTCTGGCGAAATGACTGACATGATCAGAATAGCAATCGGACCACCTATTACAATTCCTATGGTTCCTGTGAGAAACATGATCAAAGCTTTCGGTCCCAATCCAAAAACCGCTTTTAAGTCGATACTCAAGGTCATCAAAACCAAGGAAGCCGGCAATAAATAACGGCTGGCGACAAAATATAAATCAGTGTATCCAGCACCAATAATCCCCAAGGAATTTAAAATTGCGGGAATTAAATAGCAAATTAGAAGAGCCGGCACTACTTTATAAAATTTTTGCCAAAACCCGGTTTTTCGGGATGAAGTATAAAAAACGAATCCGAGGGCGGCCATCAGAAGTCCAAAAACAATAGTATCATCAGTGAAGTAAGGAATTTTTTCCATTGAAATCATTTTTGACAAACATATGGTTTTTTGGGGATTTGCCAATTCCTTGGTTCACACTGCCCCATTTTTCTTCATTTAATGATTTATAAAAGTGGTTTCATCTTTAAATTATTGTGTTTCCTCACTTTATTAAAATCCATTGAAAAAGAATAAAACCAACCCTCCCCAAAAAAGTTAAACCCCACAACCCGAATGCAGAAAACTAAATTTTAAGTACCTTTGCCGATTGCAAAAAAACATGAATAATTTCGAAGAAAACATAGAAGTACAAGGCGCGCGGACCCATAATTTAAAAAATATAGATGTGAGCATCCCGCGAGAAAAACTGGTGGTGATCACGGGTCTTTCGGGCTCGGGAAAATCTTCATTGGCTTTCGACACCATTTATGCAGAAGGACAACGGCGTTACATCGAAACTTTTTCCGCCTATGCGCGGCAATTTCTCGGAGGATTGGAACGCCCAGATGTGGATAAAATTGACGGACTTTCCCCGGTGATCGCCATCGAGCAGAAAACCACCAGCAAAAGCCCCAGGAGCACCGTTGGGACAATTACCGAAATATACGATTTCTTAAGGTTGTTGTTTGCAAAAGCAAGCGACGCCTATAGTTACAATACTGGCGAAAAAATGGTCAGTTATAGCGATGAGGAAATAAAAAACCTCATTCAAAAGGATTTTAGTGGTAAAAAGATCAATATTCTCGCGCCTGTCGTTCGTTCCAGAAAAGGACATTATCGGGAATTATTTGAACAAATCGCCAAACAAGGTTTTTTGAAAGTACGCGTGGACGGGGAAATTAAGGATATTGCCAAAGGAATGAAGCTCGACCGGTATAAAATCCACGAAATCGAAATTGTGATCGATCGGATGAAAGCGGAAGATTCCGAAAGCAGTCAAAAACGACTGGGCGAAAGTATTCAGACGGCGATGCACCACGGCGACGATATTCTGATGATTATCGAAGAAGGAAAAGAAGTTGCTCGTTATTTTAGCCGAAACCTCATGTGCCCAACTACTGGCCTCTCCTATCCGGAACCAGAACCAAACAATTTTTCCTTCAATTCCCCGAAGGGAGCATGTCCGCATTGCAATGGTATTGGAAAATTATTTGAGGTAAATATTCAAAAAATAATTCCCGATCCGGGGAAATCCATTTCCGGAGGCGGACTTGTTCCACATGCACCGAAGAAAAACAATTGGGTTTTCAAGCAAATGGAAGTTATTGCCGATCGTTTCAATTTCAAGCTAACCGATCCTATCAACAAAATTCCGAAAGAAGGATTGGATATGATTTTATATGGTGGAAAAGAAAAATTCGAACTTCCATCGCAAACTTTGGGTATCACGCGATCGTACAAAATTGATTTTGAAGGTGTCGCAAATTTCATCCAAAGCACTTTTCTTCACAATGATTCCCGCTCTTTAAAACGTTGGGCGAAAGAATATATGGACAAAGTGGATTGCCCGGAATGCCATGGAACACGTTTGCGAAAAGAATCGCTTTATTTTAAAGTGAACAAAAAAAACATTGCGGAACTATCCGAGATGGATATTCTTGAACTTTCGGAATGGTTTGAAGATCTGAAAAAACACCTCAGTACGAAACAAAAGAAAATCGGGGAAGAAATTCTAAAAGAAATCAAAACCCGACTTCAATTTTTAATCAATGTGGGATTGAACTATTTGTCATTGAGCCGCGGTTCAAAATCGCTTTCCGGCGGCGAGGCACAACGAATTCGGCTTGCCACGCAAATCGGATCTCAGTTGGTCGGGGTTTTGTACATTTTGGACGAACCCAGCATAGGCTTGCACCAGCGGGACAACGAAAAGTTGATTAATTCGCTTACTTCACTTCGAGATTTGGGAAACTCGGTCATTGTGGTGGAACATGACAAAGAAATGATTGAACACGCAGATCATGTGATCGATATTGGCCCTTTTGCCGGAAGGCATGGCGGTGAAATTATCAGTCAAGGAACTCCCGAGGAAATCAAGAAACACGATACGATTACCGCGAAATATTTGAGCGGAAGCATGGAAATCGAAGTTCCCCAAAAACGTCGTGAAGGGAATGGGAATTTCATTGAGTTAAAAGGAGCGACTGGAAACAATTTGAAAAAGGTTTCGGTAAAATTCCCTTTGGGGAAAATGATCGCCGTAACCGGGGTTTCAGGTAGCGGGAAATCAACTTTGATCAACGAAACCCTTTATCCGATCATGAACGCGCACTATTTTAACGGAGTGAAAAAACCGATGCCTTATAAAAGTATTAAGGGATTAGAGCATATCGATAAAGTGATCGACGTTAACCAATCGCCCATTGGACGAACCCCACGTTCAAACCCGGCGACATACACCGGTGTTTTTTCAGAAATCAGAAACCTTTTCGCAAAAACCCCGGAAGCCATGATCCGTGGATACAAGCCGGGGCGGTTCAGCTTCAATGTGAAAGGTGGACGTTGTGAAACTTGTCGCGGCGGCGGTCTTCGGACCATAGAAATGAATTTTTTGCCCGACGTTCATGTAGAATGCGAAACCTGCCAAGGAAAACGTTTCAATCGGGAAACTTTGGAAATTCGTTACAAAGGAAAATCCATTAGCGATGTGCTGGAAATGACCATCAACGTTGCCACCGCTTTTTTTGATCAAATCCCAAAAATACACCGAAAATTGAAAACCATTAAAGATGTTGGGTTGGGATATATTACATTGGGGCAACAAAGCACCACGCTTTCTGGCGGCGAAGCGCAACGCATTAAGTTGGCCACGGAACTTTCCAAGCGCGACACCGGAAACACGTTTTATATTTTGGATGAACCCACAACCGGATTACATTTTGAAGATATCCGAATTTTGATGGAAGTTTTAAACGAACTGGTCGAAAAAGGAAATACGGTCTTGATTATCGAACACAATTTGGACGTCATCAAATTGGCAGATTATATTATCGATATTGGTCCTGAAGGTGGAAAAAGCGGAGGGAAAATCCTCGCTACCGGAACACCCGGAAAAGTTGCAAAAAGCAAAAATAATCATACCGCAAAATTTTTGCGAAAAGAATTATCATAAAAATTAAATATAGAGAAATGATAAAAGAAAACTCCAAGGCATGGAACGAAATAAAAACAAATGATAGCTGGGCTCTGTTTAAAATCATGGGCGAATTTGTTCATGGATATGAGCGAATGAGCCGCATAGGGCCTTGTGTGACTATTTTTGGTTCTGCCCGAACAAAACCAGATCAGAAATATTACAAATTCACCGTGGAATTGGCCAAAAAAATCGTGAAACACGGATATGGCGTCATCACGGGCGGCGGGCCTGGAATTATGGAAGCTGGTAATAAAGGTGCCCATTTAGCGGGCGGAACTTCCGTGGGTTTGAACATCAGTTTGCCTTTCGAAGAATATGACAACCCATATATCGATCGGGATAAAAACTTGAATTTCGACTACTTTTTTGTACGAAAAGTCATGTTTGTAAAATACGCTCAAGGTTTTGTGGTCATGCCCGGTGGCCTTGGCACGTTGGATGAGTTTTTCGAAGCTATCACCCTTATCCAAACCCAGAAAATAGATAAATTCCCCATTATTTTGGTGGGAACCGAATTTTGGGAAGGCTTGTTGGATTGGATCCGAAAAACCATGCTCGAAAATTTCAGCAATATTAAAGCAACAGACCTGGATTTGATTCATTTGGTGGACACACCAGAACAGGTCATCGAAATTCTTGATGATTTCTATAGCGAATTCAATCTTAGTCCAAATTTCTAACAGTAAACTTCCCACCGAAAATTTGGGTCAACTGGTTTTTTATGAAGAAATCCGCATTTTGTGCTTTCCTCCTATTTTTTTCCATTTCGGTTTTGGCCCAGAATCGGATAAGTCTGGACGTAAGGTTGAATGTGGAGAAAAAATCCTTGGAAATTAAACAGGAATTATTTTACCAAAACATTTCCACCGATTCGCTATATGTAATCTATTTGAACGACTGGGCAAATAGTTTCAGCTCAAAAACCACTCCCTTATCAAAACGTTTTTCGGAAAATTACCAACGGAATTTTCATTTCTCCAAGGAAGAAGAACGTGGTTTCACAAACATCCAATCAATTTCATCTGACGAAAGCAGAAATTTAAATTGGTCCAGACCTGAAGACCATCCGGATATTGTGCGCGTTGAACTCCAAAAACCATTGTTGCCGGGCGATTCTTTACAATTAAACTTTCGATATACCATCAAAATCCCCTCCGACAAATTCACAGGATTTGGTCATGCAAACGGAAAATTCAAATTGCGATATTGGTACCTCTCCCCTGCCGTTTATTCCGAAGAATGGAAGATTTACAGCAACAAAAACCTTTCGGATCTCTATACCCCATTGAACGAATTTGATGTTTCTTTCAATATTCCTTTAGATTACCAAATCACTTCAGCCTTGAATTTTATTGGTGTGAAATATGAAGGAAACCGGAAGAAAATTCTGTTGCACGGCGATCAGCGCAAAAATTTACAACTTTATGTTGAACCGATCGGACAATCGAATTTTGAAACATTTGAAACGCCTAATTTCAGTTTGATTACAAATATCAAAGATGAAAAATTGGCTCCCAACGTGAAGGAATTCATAGTGAAAAGAACCGCGAAATTCCTGCAACAACGCTTGGGAAAATACCCGCATGATATTTTACTGAACACGCAAGAAGATTATGCGCAAAACCCAGTTTACGGCCTGAACCAGTTGCCAAAATTCATTCGTCCTTTTCCCATTGGATTTCAATATGACATTTCACAGCTGAAGTCCATTACGGAAAATTATTTGCGGAACAGCCTTCTTTTGAACCCTCGTGAGGATAAATGGATTTTTGATGCGCTCCAGATATCCTTGATGATGGATTATGTAGATCAATTTTATCCGGAAATGAAATTGATAGGAGGTTTAAGTGATTTTCCGGGGGTGAAATGGTCTCATTTGGCCGAGCTGGAATTCAACGATCAGTACGCCTTTCTTTTCATGAACATGCAACGCTTGAATTTGGATCAACCTTTATCAATGGCGCAAGATTCATTGATCAAATTCAATGTCCATATTGCCAATAATTATAAGGCTGGAGTGGGAATGAAATATTTGGAAGACTTTTTGGGCCCTATTCCCGTTAAAAAAACATTTCGTGAATTCTATCAGAAATTCAAACTTCAACCTGTGGAAGCATCTGATTTTGAAGATTTGTTGAAAAAAAATTCCGAAAAGGATATTTCATGGTTTTTTGACGAATATGTTGCAACCAATAAAAAAATTGATTTTAAGATCAAAAAAGTTAAGAAAGTCGAAGATTCCCTTTCGGTCACCATCAGAAACAAAGAAAAAAACCACATGCCGATTTCTTTGTACGGACTAAAAAACGATACCATTGTCTTCAAGAAATGGGTCGAAAATATTGAAGACACAAAAACAGTGAAAGTTCCGGTGAAAGATATTGATCGGGTCGCTTTGAATTATGAGCAAATTATTCCTGAATTCAACCAAAGGAACAATTTTCACCGGGTCACGACCCTTTTGGACAAACCCTTTCAATTTCGTTTGTTGCTCGATGCCGAAGACCCACGCTACCATCAAACTTTTTTGATCCCGGAATTCACCTATAATTTGTACGACGGATTTGCCGTTGGCCCAAAACTTTACAACAAGACATTGTTGACAAAAAATTTCACTTATTCCATTTCGCCAAAAATCGGTTTAAAAAACGGCGCTCTCATCGGATCGGCATCATTTTATAATACCCATCAGTACCGAAATCAAGAATTTAATTCATTGAGCTATGGTTTTAGCGGATCCAGGTATTCCTACGCCAAAGGACTTTTTTATTACAAATATGTTCCTTTTATATTCTTCAATTTGCGCAATCTCGATTTGCGTGACAACGAGAACCAAAGAATTGAATTAAGAACCGTTTCAGTGGTTCGTGAAGGTCAATCCGAACTTCAAAACGATCCAGATTATGACATTTTGAATCTGAAGTATACTTACAGCAATCAAAATATGATCAATTATTTCGCTCTTTCCGGCGATTATCAGCTATCGAAAAATTTCAGTAAAATAGCAGTAACGGCCACCTATCGGAAATTGTTCAAAAATAACAGACAAATAAACCTTCGGCTTTTTGCCGGCACCTTCCTTCAGAATAACACACAACATACAGATTTCTTTAGTTTTGCGCTAGACCGGCCTTCTGATTACCTTTTCGATTATAATTATTATGGAAGAAGCGAAAGTTCGGGACTTTTCAGCCAGCAATTTATCCGATCGGAAGGTGCTTTCAAATCGAAATTGGAACCCGCGTTCGCCAATCAGTGGATTACCACCTTCAACACAAGTACGAACCTGTGGAACTGGATTTATGTTTATGGCGATCTAGGGTTAGTGAAAAATAGGAATATTTCCCACGAATTCGTTTATGACTCGGGAATACGGGTGAGTTTGGTGGAAGATTATTTTGAAGTATTTTTTCCCGTATATTCGAAATTGGGATGGGAAATCGCCGAACCCGATTACGACCAAAAAATACGTTTTATCGTTTCCCTCGATTTGCAAACATTAATTAAATTATTCACCCGAAGATGGTATTAAGCAAAGTCGCTTCAAATTGCCAAGAACCAAACCTTGATTTCGTATTTCGTTTTTCCTATCTTTGCAAAACAAATCCGATAAAAAATGAATGAAACCGCCTCCAAAAAATCAGGAATTTCTTTTGAGGAATTCAAAGAACAAGTGCTTCAAGATTACAAATTGGCGGTCACCAGCCGCGAATGTAGTTTACTGGGAAGACGTGAAGTCTTGACCGGCAAAGCAAAATTTGGGATTTTTGGCGATGGAAAAGAAGTGCCGCAAATCGCTTGGGCAAAATCTTTTAAAAACGGGGATTTCCGGTCTGGATATTACCGCGACCAAACCTTTATGATGGCCATCGGAAAACTAAACGTACAGGAATTTTTTGCAGGTTTATATGCGGATACAAATTTGGAAAATGAACCAATGGCGGGCGGACGGCAAATGGGCGGGCATTTTGCCACGCACAGCTTGAACGAGGACGGAAGTTGGAAAAACTTGACCGAACAGAAAAATTCCAGTGCTGATATTTCGCCAACCGCGGGACAAATGCCACGTTTGCTCGGACTGGCACAAGCCTCAAAAATCTACCGGAATGTTGGAGGTATCAATTCCGAAAAATTTTCCAATAACGGAAATGAAATCGCTTGGGGAACCATCGGAAATGCCAGTACCAGCCAAGGACTTTTCTGGGAAACCATCAATGCGGCTGGTGTTATGCAAGTTCCCATGGTGATGAATGTTTGGGACGACGATTATGGAATTTCCGTCCACGCAAAATATCAAACTACCAAAGAAAGCATTTCGGAAGTATTGAAAGGATTTCAACGAGATGAAGAAAACAACGGTTTTGAAATTTTGACAGTAAATGGATGGGATTATCCAGCCTTGATCGAAACTTATGAAAAAGCCGAAAAAATCGCTCGGGAAGAACATGTTCCAATATTGATTCATGTGAAAGAATTGACCCAACCACAAGGACATTCAACATCTGGTTCCCATGAACGCTACAAAAGCAAAGAACGTTTGGAATGGGAATCCAAATACGATTGCAACGTCCAAATGCGTTCTTGGATGCTTGGGAACAATATGGCGACGGAAGAAGAACTTTCTGAACTAGAAAAAAATATTAAAAAAGAAGTTCGAGTTGGACAAAAGGCAGCGTGGGAAGCCACCAATGCACCACAGAAAAACGAAAAGATAACCGTCTTGGATTTGTTGGGCACATTGGCAGAAAGCAGTTCCAAGAAAGTATTTATTTCAAGTTTAAAAACCGCACTTTCCGAAACAAAGGAGCCCATTAAAAGTGAGTTACTCTCGACAGCACGGAAAGCTTTGCGTTATGTTGTGAACGAAGATTCCGAGGCAAAAACAAATTTGTTAAACTGGATTTCTAATTATATCGAAAAAACTCAACCCGATTACAGCAGCCATTTACACAGCGAAAGTCAATGGGCGGCAGAGAATATTGTGGGTGTCGAACCGACCTATTCCGAAGATTCAGAAGAAGTGGATGCACGAATAATTTTGCGCGATAATTTCGATAAGATTTTTGAAACCATGCCGGAAACCTTGATTTTCGGGGAAGATTCCGGAAAAATCGGCGATGTAAACCAAGGCTTGGAAGGTCTTCAAGAAAAATATGGAGAACTGCGCGTGAATGATGTGGGAATACGCGAAGCAACCATTTTAGGACAAGGAATTGGAATGGCCCTGCGCGGATTGAGACCCATTGCCGAAATACAATATTTGGATTATCTATTGTATGCGCTTCAAATAATGAGTGACGATTTGGCTACACTCCAATACCGCACCGTCGGAAAACAAAAAGCACCAATGATTGTCCGTACACGCGGACATCGATTGGAAGGAATTTGGCACAGCGGTTCGCCAATGGGCGGAATTTTGAATTTGATTCGTGGAATACATGTACTGGTACCGCGCAATATGACGAAAGCCGCCGGTTTTTACAATACATTGCTCGCGAGCGATGAGCCCGGTTTAATAGTGGAATGTCTGAATGGTTACCGATTAAAAGAAAAATTGCCCAACAATTTGGGTGAATTCCGAACGCCGATCGGAGTGGTGGAAACGATCAAAGAAGGAAATGATCTAACCTTGGTTTCCTATGGTTCCACATTGCAAATTATTGAACAAGCCGCCAAAGAATTATTGGAAGTCGGAATTGATGTAGAAATTATTGATGTGCAATCCTTGCTTCCGTTCGATTTGAATCATGACATTGTAAAAAGCGTGGCGAAGACCAACCGTTTATTGGTTGTTGACGAAGATGTTCCAGGAGGAGCTTCGGCATATATCCTTCAAAAAATTGTAGACGAGCAAAACGCATATCGACATTTGGACAGCAAACCACAAACCCTGACGGCCAAAGCACACCGACCCGCTTATGGAACCGATGGCGATTATTTCTCTAAACCTTCCGCTGATGATATTTTCGAAAAGGTTTACGGAATTTTCAGTGAAGTGGACCCGAATAAATTTCCAACGTTATATTGAAAATTTTACCTGCAAGGTTTCAAAAACCTTGTAGGTCTATATACTTTGAAAGACACCTACAAGGTCAAAAAAAGACCTTGCAGGAATAAATTTACCTGCAAGGTTTCAAAAACCTTGTAGGTCTATATACTTTAAAAGACACCTACAAGGTCAAAAAAAAGTCCTTGCAGAAATAAATTTACCTGCAAAATTCCAAAAAACCTTGTAGGTCTATATACTTTAAAAGACACCTACAAGGTCAAAAAAAAGTCCTTGCGGGAATAAATTCACCTGCAAAATTCCAAAAAACCTTGTAGGTCTATATACTTTAAAAGACACCTACAAGGTCAAAAAAAGTCCTTGCAGGAATAAATTCACCTGCAAAATTCCAAAAAACCTTGTAGGTCTATATACTTTAAAAGACACCTACAAGGTCAAAAAAAGACCTTGCAGGAATAAATTTACCTGCAAGGTCAAAAAAAGTTCTTGCAAGAATCAGAA
>JBDNFD010000095.1:0-15867 GCA_041689995.1 Flavobacteriaceae bacterium
AATAAGATACTTTGTCGTGAATATTTTCAAAAAACCTTGATGTTTTTCTAAAACCGCTGGTTTAAAATGTAAAAAAACTCTTGTAAGTACCGATTTCATTGATGTTTTGGTCTATCACTCTTATATTAGAATAGAGCCAAGAAAAATTAACCAAACCAGAAACCGCGCCTGCAAGAGAGCAGGAATAAATCAACGAACACTATGCAAACAGAACAGTTCTACTACGACAATCAGATTGTCAAAAAATTTATACATGCTACCATTTTTTGGGGTATCATTGGTATGAGTGTTGGCTTGCTGCTGGCCTATATGTTTTTGTTCCCGAATATGACGGAAGGTGTTTCATGGCTTAGTTTCGGTCGTTTGCGACCTTTGCACACCAATGCCGTCATTTTCGCCTTTGTTGGGAACGCCATCTTTGCAGGGGTTTATTATTCCTCCCAACGTTTGCTGAAAGCGCGTATGTGGAGTGATTTTCTAAGTAACCTCAACTTTTGGGGTTGGCAAGCCATTATTGTGGGTGCGGCCATCACGCTTCCGTTGGGATACACAACTTCAAAAGAATACGCCGAGCTGGAATGGCCTTTTGATATTGCCATCGCGATAATTTGGGTTGCTTTTGGTATCAACTTGATTATGACTATGATCAAAAGGCGCCAACGCCATTTGTATGTGGCTCTTTGGTTCTATTTGGCAACTTGGGTGACCGTTGCCGTACTGCATATTGTGAACAGTATGGAAATCCCCGTAACTGCTTTGAAAAGTTATTCAATGTATGCTGGGGTTCAGGATGCGCTGGTGCAGTGGTGGTACGGACATAATGCGGTTGCGTTTTTCCTCACCACGCCTTTCCTTGGGTTGATGTATTATTTTGTACCGAAAGCTGCGAACAGACCAGTATATTCTTATAAATTATCTATTGTTCACTTTTGGTCATTGATCTTCATCTATATCTGGGCGGGACCACACCACTTGCTATATACCGCACTTCCAGAATGGGCGCAGAACTTAGGCGTTGCCTTTTCGGTAATGCTTTTGGCTCCGTCTTGGGGAGGTATGATTAATGGCCTTCTAACGCTTCGTGGCGCTTGGGACAAAGTGCGTGTTGATCCAGTTTTGAAATTTATGGTTGTTGCTATAACCGGTTACGGAATGGCAACTTTTGAAGGCCCCATGCTTTCGCTTAAAAATGTAAACGCCATCGCACATTTCAGTGATTGGATTATTGCACACGTACACGTGGGTGCTTTGGCCTGGAACGGATTCCTGACTTTTGGTATGATCTATTGGTTGGTGCCGCGTCTTTTCAAAACAAAATTGTATTCCATTAAGCTGGCCAATGCACATTTCTGGATTGGTACTTTGGGAATTATTATGTATACGCTACCAATGTATGTTGCAGGGTTTATGCAATCCTCTATGTGGAACCAGTTTGATCCCGATGGAACCCTTAAATATCCAAACTTCCTTGAAACCGTAATTCAAATTATGCCAATGTATTGGATGCGCGCCATAGGTGGAACTCTTTACATTACAGGGGCTTTTATTTTGCTTTACAACATAGTAATGACGGCCAGAAGAGGTAGTAAAGTTACCGACGAACTTGCCGAAGCTGCACCTTTAGTGCCAGTAACCAAAAGACAGACTTCCAGCGAAGGCTATCATACTTGGTTGGAGCGCAGACCAATTAGATTAACTATTTACGCCACCATCGCTATTTTGATTGGGGGTGCCGTACAGATTATCCCTTCATTGATGGTGGATGATTACGTGCCTGTAATTTCTAGTGTGAAACCTTATACGCCTTTGGAATTGGAAGGGCGGGATATCTATATTCGGGAAGGTTGCGTAAACTGCCATTCGCAGATGATACGTCCTTTTAGAAGTGAAGTGGAGCGCTATGGAGAATATTCAAAATCGGGTGAATATGTTTATGATCACCCATTTCTTTGGGGAAGTAAACGAACTGGCCCAGACCTGCACCGCATAGGCGGAAAGTATTCAGACAACTGGCACTTGAACCATATGTACGACCCACAGAGTACTTCCTCCGGTTCAATAATGCCTCGCTATACTTGGTTAATAACTTCAGAATTGGATAAATCGAACACTGAGGCAAAAATGCGAGCAATGGTTATTCTTGGAGTGCCATATTCTGAAGAAGAAATAGAGAACGCCCAAAAGTGGATGGACGAGCAGGGGACAAAAATAGAGAAGAACCTATACAGCGATCCAGATTTTGAAAAAGCGTATGAAGCAGATAAAAAATACGCACAGGAAAACGGTGAAAATTTCGTAGAGATGAAGAACCGTGAGATCGTAGCAGTAATTGCCTATTTGCAACGATTGGGAACCGATATTAAAGTAGAAAACGCTGAAGATACTTCGGCCAAAAACGAATAGTTATGTTGAGATTTATAAAAGGAAACTTAGAAAACATTGATAATGTTCAAATATATCCAATGATTTCACTTTTAATATTTTTTGTTTTTTTTGTGGTTCTCTTTTATTGGGTAATCACGGCGAAGAAAAAATATATAACCGAAGTGAGCAATATTCCATTGGAAGACGATACTAACAACCAAAATGAAGAAATATTATGAAATGTCCATTCACATATTTAAAATTTAAGAAGATGTCTTATTTGGGCATTCCATCTTCCGCTAACCAAACAAATATTATATACAGATGAAAACGACAGCCTCATATTTAAGGGTCATTGGCTTTATGATTCTCGCTTTTTTTCTACTGGAACTCACTGTTGATTCTGGAAAAGATTGGGCATTAGTAAAATATCCAATTATCTGGGCGGTCTTGGGAATGGTGCTTTTCTTTGCCATTGCTATGGAAATAGTGGCCGCAACGTTGCATCGTATTTTATTTACGGGCCTAAGTAAAGAGGCAAAAGAACGTTACGTAGCTGCGGATGCTTTGCGCGAACAAAACCGTTTTGGTTGGTTTAAAAGAAAATACAAAGACATGCTCGGCGCCAAACCTATTGAGAGCGAGCAGGAAATTGTTTTAGACCATAATTATGACGGTATCCGCGAGCTGGACAACAAACTTCCGCCGTGGTGGACGTCTCTATTCTATATTTCGATTGTTTTTGGGGTAGCTTATTTCGTTTATTATGAAGTGTTTGACGGACCAAGTCAAATAGACGAATATGAAATTGAGGTTGCGCAAGCTAAAACGGATATTGCTGAATATAAGAAAAACAACAAAGATTTAATAGATGCAGAAACAGTAGAATTGTTGACTGACCCTTCTGATATTGCTGCTGGAAAGGCTATCTTTACAGATAACTGTGTGGCTTGTCATAAGGCTGGAGGAGCCGGTGGAATCGGTCCAAACCTTACCGATGATTATTGGATTTTGGGTGGCGGCATCAAGAATATATTCCATACCATTAGCGAAGGCGGTCGTGCCGGAAAAGGGATGATCCCTTGGAAAACCGATCTAAAACCAGGTGAAATTGCGCAAGTAGCCAGCTATGTTTTGAGTCTTCACGGAACCAATCCACCAGATGGAAAAGATCCCCAAGGAGAAATTTGGAAAAATGAAAACGCTTCTGCTGAACAGTAAAATATTTAATTAACATCTCACGTTTCACATCTAACATCTAAAATTTGGATACTCCAGAAAACGAAAGGTTCCGCGACAGTTTGGGAACAATGACAGAAGAAGGGAAAAGGGCATGGGTCTATCCCAAAAAACCTTCGGGAAGATTGTACCAGTATAGAAAATATGTGAGTTATATTCTGCTCGCGTTTTTGTTTATTGCGCCGTTTGTTAAAATTAACGGCAACCAATTTTTGTTGTTCAATGTGTTGGAGCGTCGTTTCAATCTTTTTGGGTTTCCTTTTTGGCCACAGGATTTTTACCTGTTCGTAATTATGATGCTCATTGGCGTGGTGTTCATCATCTTTTTTACCGCCGCCTTTGGTAGGATTTTTTGTGGATGGATCTGTCCGCAGACCATTTTTATGGAAATGGTTTTCCGAAGAATTGAATATTGGATTGATGGCGACAGAGGAGCACAGATCCGTTTGGACAAGCAAATATGGAATGCTGAAAAAATACGGAAACGTACTTTAAAATGGTTTATCTTCTTTGTCATTTCATTTTTGATAGCGAATATATTCCTTGCCTATTTCATCGGTAGTGACCGATTGCTACAATATGTGTTTGAAGGACCTTTGGATCACGTAAGCACGCTTATTTCGCTGTTTGTTTTTACTGCGGTTTTCTATTTCATCTTTGCGTGGTTTCGCGAGCAGGTTTGTATTATAGCTTGTCCTTACGGAAGGTTGCAGAGCGTTTTGCTCGACAACAAATCCATCGTTGTGGCATACGATCACAAACGGGGAGAAAAAGAAGTGGGGCGTGCCAAATTTAAGAAGAGTGAAGACCGCGAAGCTTCCGGAAAAGGGGACTGTATTGATTGCTTTCAATGCGTACACGTTTGTCCAACTGGAATTGACATCCGCAATGGAACCCAGTTGGAGTGCGTAAACTGCACAGCTTGCATAGACGAATGCGATACCATTATGGAAGCGGTAAATCTCCCCAAGGGATTGATTCGCTACGCCAGTGAAGAAAATATTGAAAAGAAGGCACCATTCAAGTTTACGCCACGACTGAAAGGCTATACCGCCGTTTTGGTGATTTTGATCGGGGTACTTTCTGGGCTTTTATTTTTAAGAAGTGATGTGGAAGCGAACATCCTACGTTTGCCCGGTCAGCTTTATGAACACAAGGCAGATAATATAATCAGCAATGTATTCACTTATAAATTATTGAACAAGACCACCAGGGATATTAATAATATTCATTTTAAGTTGAAATCTCCCAAAGGAACGATACATACTGTAAAACAAGGAGAAATTGATGTTCCCGCACAGGATTTGGCGGAAGGAACGCTCTTTATCGAAATAAACAATGCTGCCTTAAGCGGCGATAAAAACCGTGCAGTTATTGAAGTTTACAGCGGCGATGATTTGATTGAAACCACGAGTGTAACGTTTTTGGGATCACGGAGTTATAAATAGGCTGAATGCTGGATGACAAAAATCCTGCAAGTGTTGTTGCAGACAACGTTGTATTAATGCGAAGACAGAAAGTAAAAAATAATTAATAAATAATATTGCGATGAAAATAAATTGGGGTACTGGATTGGCGATTGTGATGGTGCTTTTTATTGGTTTCATCTTGTATTTCGTTATTAAAATCAGCACTGACGAAAAGTATGATTACGACTTGGTGACCGAAGAATACTATAAAAAAGAAATGGTATATCAAAAAGAAATAGATGCCATGGAAAATTCCAATTCATTGGAAAATAGTATTTCGGGCGAAAAGATTGCAGAGGGGTGGATGCTCACATTTCCGAAGAATATTGATTACTCAAAAATAGAGGGTACGGTGTTCCTTTACAGGCCATCCAACAAACAATTGGATTTTCAACTTCCGCTGAAGCTATCAAGTCCAAATTTGCTCATACCTGGCGAACGTTTGGTGTCCGGCCGATGGAACACCATTGTACAGTGGACCTATGAAGGGGAATATTATTTGTATAAAAAGGAAATTGTTTATTAGTCGAAATCGAATATTGAGAATTGATTATTGAGAATTGAACATTGAATGTTATACACCGCACTTATATTCGGATTACTGGGAAGCTTCCACTGCGTGGGGATGTGCGGGCCTATTGCTTTTTTGTTACCAGTTGATAGAAATAACAATTTCAAAAAACTGGGGCAGATATTTCTATATCATTTTGGGCGGATATTGGCCTACAGTATTCTGGGACTCGTTTTCGGATTGGTTGGCAAAAGTTTGAGCCTTTTCGGTTTTCAACAACAGCTTTCCATTATTATTGGTGTATTGATGCTGGTGGTAATTTTCCTTCCGCAGAAAACCTTCAACAAATACAATTTTTCAAAACCGTTATTTAAAATTGTTTCAAAAGTGAAATCTGCCTTAGGAAAGGAACTCAAAAAGAAAACCCCCGATACTTTTTTGACCATTGGTTTTTTAAATGGCTTTCTCCCTTGCGGTTTGGTCTATATGGCCGTTTTTGGTGCCATAGCTTCCGGCAATGCGTTGCAGGGAAGTTTGTATATGGCGTTGTTTGGGCTGGGAACCATTCCGTTGATGACTTCGGCCATTTATCTGGGAAATTTTTTAAATGGACAAGTGCGCCAACGAATCCGGCGAGCCATTCCGGTTTTTGTGGTAATCATTGGCTGCCTTTTTATCGTACGTGGTTTAGGTTTGGGAATTCCTTATTTATCGCCAAAACCAATGACAGAAATCGTGGATTCAAATTATAATTGCGACAGTACGGTTTTAGAAAGTGAAACAATCAATAACCATTAAATATTTAGACTATGACAAATTCAATCTTACCACTTGCTAATTGGGGCGCGGGCACTGCAATTATTATTGTTTTCGCTGTTGTCTGTATCGTGCTTACCGCTTTGGTAATCAATTTTGTTGTGAAGGGAAAGAAGAAAAATGAGGAGGATTAAAAAATCCTTCTTTTATATGCTGAACTGGTTTAAACCGTCATAGAAAATAGTTGGGTATCTGGTTTGTTTCTTTGTAAAAGCAAATCAAAAGCCATGCAAACATTTCTAACGTAAGGGCGGCCTTTTTCAGTAACCTTTAGCGATCGTGCACTTATTTTGATTATGTTGTCTTTTTCCATTTCCTTCAGTTTTATAAGTACATCGGGCAATTTACCAAATTCGTGAAACGGGTTTTCCCAAGATGTTTCCAGCCTACACATTAAATTGAGTATATGTTGCCGGATGATAAGATCTTCTTCATCTAGAATATGCCCACGATACACAGGGGCTATTCCCTTTTCCACCAAATCCTGATATTCCTCCACATTTTTTACGTTCTGTGCAAAACTGTACCAACTATCACTGATGGCCGATACACCAAGTCCAACCATAAGTTGTGTTTTGCTTTCGGTGTAACCCATAAAATTTCGATGCAGTTTTTTTTCTTCAACAGCTTTGTAAAGACTATCTGTTTTTAGGGCGAAGTGATCCATCCCAATTTCAATATAACCTGCTTCTTCCAGCATCCGTTTTCCTATTTCATACATATCTCGCTTTTCCGATGGGCTGGGCAAATCATTTTCCTTGAAACCCCGCTGACCATTTCCTTTTATCCAAGGCACGTGTGCATAACTATAAAAAGCAATACGGTCTGGCATTAGTTCTTTCGTTTTTTCAATGGTATATATTATATGTTCTTTCTTTTGAAAAGGAAGTCCAAAAATTATATCGTGGCCCACGGAGGCATACCCAATTTCCCTGGCCTTTTCAGTAACATTTTTCACATTTACAAAGGGTTGTAACCTATGAATGGCAACCTGAACCGTTGGGTTATAGTCTTGAACGCCATAGCTAACACGCGTAAAACCACAATCGTAAAGGGTTTGTAAATGCTCCGCCGAAGTATTGTTGGGATGGCCTTCAAAACTAAAAGTGGGAACCTGGGCAATAGTAGCATCCTGAAAAATACCTTTAAGTAGTGATCGTAAATTTTCTGCGAAAAAAAAAGTGGGAGTGCCCCCGCCTAAGTGTAATTCTTTAATAATAGGACGTTCGGGGAATAATTCCAAGTAAAGTTGCCATTCTTTAAGTACAGATTCCAGATATGGTGTTTCCACCGTGTGGTTTTTGGTGATCCGTTTGTTGCAGCCACAAAAAGTACAAAGACTTTCGCAAAAAGGGAGGTGTATGTACAGGCTTATTCCTTCTTCCGAATTACTTTCCGTAAAACTATTTATCAGATTTTTTTTCCAGTTTTTCAATGAAAAACTATCGTTGTTCCAATACGGAACCGTGGGATAACTGGTATAGCGTGGCCCCGCGACGTTATATTTTGATATTAAGTTAAAATACATTGCTTTTTATATTTATAACAAAAATAAAAATAGAAAGATAAAAAGGAAATGATAATCATCAGCTTTGATATGAATTTTCAGTCTATTTTTATTCAATTCCGTATCTGCTGATAGTCCTGAAGCCCCGATAGCTGGAAACTTCATTCCCAATTGAAATTTTGGAATTAGGTCCGCTTTAAATCCTGATCCGGACATAAATATTAGCTTGGTTATTTATGACTCTTTTGCCATGAATCCAAAATAAAATTGGAAATGTTGAAGAAGTGCGAGTAGCTGTCGTCTTAATTGCTGAACACCAAATGAGACAAATGTCAGATCGGCAATATTGATCGCAAGAACAAAATTAGGTCAAAATTTTAAGGATGTTGACTATCATAAAAAAATGTCGCCGATTTTGTAAACCTATATTACAAAAGAATATCAAATTAAATGATATTCTTAAAATCAAAAATCCCTGCCAATCATAAAATTAGCAGGGATTTGGGGGTCTTCGGTATTACTTTTAGTGATCCGGCTGGGGCTCGAACCCAGGACCCTCTCCTTAAAAGGGAGATGCTCTACCAACTGAGCTACCAAATCCGTTAATAAAAAATTTGCCTTAAAAAAGGCAAATTTAGGTTTTCTAATATAAATAATTCAACTTGTGATCTGGCTGGGGCTCGAACCCAGGACCCTCTCCTTAAAAGGGAGATGCTCTACCAACTGAGCTACCAAATCGTACCGTTATTTCAAATTTTCTCAACGCGGGTGCAAATATAGTATCTATTATTAATTTATCAAGAAGAAATTGACATAAATTTGCGGCTTTACAAATTTATTAATGGAGCGTATTTCTATGAAAGTTGTCTTGTGTGGATATATGGGAAGTGGGAAAAGCGAGGTGGGAAAACTGGTTTCCAAACGATTGAATATTCCGTTTTCGGAATTGGACGACCTCGTGGAACAAGCAGAAGGAAAAAGCATTTCTGAAATTTTTCAAGAGAATGGTGAAATCTATTTTAGAAAACAAGAAAGCAAACACCTTCGCGATCGGCTTTTTTCCATAGAGAATGAAGTGATTTCCCTCGGCGGCGGAACTCCGTGTTATGGCAACAATTTGCAATTGATTCAAGAGACCAAAGCAACTTTAATTTATTTGAAAATGGAAGTGAAGAAACTGACCGAACGACTGTTTAGCGAAAAATCCACCCGCCCGATGATCGCTCATTATACCGAAAAATTTGAATTGGAAGAATTTGTTCGAAAACATTTGTTCGAACGAAATCATTTTTATTTACAAAGTGATTTTATAATTAAAGTAGGGGATAAGTCGGTTCAGGAAATTGCAGATGAAATTGTGATGGCTTTAAATTAATTCCACTTTGTTCACTTTTCCAAAACTTACTTTCACGGTTTCACTTAAAGAAGTAGAAAGTGAAATTCCTTTGAAATCTGCCTTTACAGGATATTTTTTATGCGAACGATCTACCAAAATTGCTGTTTTAAACTGTTTTAAAGGTGTGTCTAAAAAGTGTTTTACACCATAAATAAGTGTGGTTCCGGAATTTAGTACATCATCAATCAGAACGACGGATTTATCTTTGTAGGCTTCCGGCTTAAGACTGGTTTTAACACCAAGAAGCGGTTCTTTTTTGTTTAAAGATACTTCGCACAATACCGAATTTATTTTTGAAATACCATCAAGGGCTTCCTTGATTTTTTGTGCCAACACAAACCCATTTTTGGCAATTCCGGCAAGAATGAGTTCCTTCTCCGAAATATTGTTTTCGTAGATTTGATAAGCGATACGCCTAATTTTATAGTCAATTTGTCGATGATCGAGAATGAGTGTTGATGTGAGCGGGTTCATAGGTTACTTTTTTTCAAAGATAGTTAAAGCGTTGTGTTGTGGTTATTTTCTTCTCTTTCAGAATGAATCGTATGGTTTTTAATCTTCATTTTTCGTATCTGAAGTGAAATCTTCAATATCGCGACGATCTTTTTTGGTTGGCCTGCCTGCACCTGTTTTGCGAGAGTGCTCTTTCGAGAATTTCAATAGTTCCAACTTTTCCAAATTTTCTTTTGGTGTAATATCATTTCGATATAAATCAACCAATTTTGGACCAACACGAGAAGCGGGAATATCCAAAATTTCAACTAAATAATCAATTTGATTTTTCCGAACACTTATTTTTTCCGAGGGGTAAACTTCCCGCGAAGGCTTCACAATACTTCCGTTTATCCGAATTTTTCCTTGTTTGCAAGCTGTGGTAGCGATACTCCGTGTTTTGAAAAATCGAATACACCATAAATATTTATCAATCCTCATAATAATTTAAGCACAATTCAACGTTGATAATAATACACAAAAATAAAGGAATATTGTATCTTGCGACCCAAAAATAAGCAACTGATGAAATTTAATAAGTATTTGATTTTAGGCCTTTTTTTAGCACTTCTTGCGTTTTCTTGTAAAAAAGATGACGGGGTTGAGCCGGTAGAACCGCCGGTGCTTCGCGATGAAGGGGAAGTTCTGATTGAAAATGAGGAAGCTATTACACAATTTTTGGAAACTCATTTCTTTGAAATGGTCGATAATCCGTTGAATTCGAATTATCAAAATATCAGTTTTGATACTATTGCAGGTTCAGACAGCGATAAAGAACCCATTATGGATTCTGAATTTTTGGAATCCAAAACCGTCGTACAAAATGATCTTGACTACACGCTTTATTATTTAAAAATCAGGGAAGGTTCCGCATCGAAACCCAAACCGACCTTTGCCGATTTAGTATTGACGACTTATCGGGGACAAACTTTGGATCTCACTATCTTTGACGAAAGCTCTGCACCGTTCAAATTCGATTTGCCAGGAGAAAACGGGATCGGTGGAATCATCACAGGATTGATTGAAACATTGGTGGAATTTCGTGGCGCCAGCGATTATGTGGAAAACCCGGACAATACCATTGAATTTTCTGACGATTATGGAATTGGCGCGACCTTCATTCCTTCCGGTTTGGCGTATTTTGCACAATCGCCATCGACAATAATCCCGCAATATTCCCCGTTGATTTTTACATTTCAATTATATAAAACCATTCAAGGCGATCCTGATGGTGACGGAATTCCTTCTTTTTATGAAGATTTGAATGAAGATACCTTTTTAATCGAAGATTCAGATTCCGACGGAATCCCAGATTTCAGGGATGCTGATGACGATGGTGACGGTACGCCAACTTCTGAAGAAATTGTTGTAAACGATTTGAACGAAGATGGATATATCACTGAAGATGAACTTACTTTAACCGATTCAGATAACGATGGAACACCAGATTATTTGGATCCAGAAGTAAACTGATTTCAACCAAAATCGTAAATAAAAAAGCCTGGATGAATTTTCAAGGCTTTTTTTTATGCGAAAAATCCTTTTGGGAAATTAGGCTTTTCTTCGAAGTACTTTTTCAGAAGCTTTTACAATCGCTTCGGCATTCAATCCGTATTTTTCCATTAATTGAGCTGGAGTTCCACTTTCACCAAAAGTATCTTGCGTGGCAACAAATTCTTGTGGTGTAGGGATTTCCTGGGAAAGTACTCGGGAAACACTTTCGCCCAAACCACCTAAGTAATTATGTTCTTCTGCCGTAACAATGCATCCCGTTTTTTTTACGGAATTAATAATGGCTTTTTTATCTAAAGGTTTAATGGTGTGAATGTTGATCACTTCGGCAGAAATTCCTTTTTCCCCTAAAATTTCGGCGGCTTGTAAAGCTTCCCAAACCAAATGTCCGGTTGCCACGATGGTAACATCTTTTCCTTCGTTCAACAAAACCGCTTTTCCGATTTCAAATTTTTGGTTTTCAGGAGTGAAATTGGCAACTTTCGGCCGCCCGAAGCGTAAATAAACGGGACCTTCATACTTGGCAACTGCCAAAGTCGCGGCTTTTGTCTGATTAAAATCGCAGGTATTGATCACCGTCATTCCCGGGAGCATTTTCATCAAGCCCAAGTCTTCCAAAATCTGATGTGTAGCGCCATCTTCGCCCAATGTCAAACCAGCATGCGAAGCACATATTTTTACATTTTTTCCGGAATAGGCCACACTTTGGCGAATTTGGTCATATACCCTTCCGGTGGAAAAATTGGCGAAAGTGCCCGTAAACGGAATTTTTCCGCCGATGGTCATCCCGGCAGCAATTCCGATCATATTCGCTTCTGCGATTCCTATTTGAAAAAAATGTTCGGGATGATTTTCTTTGAATTCGTCCATTTTCAAAGAACCGGTCAAATCGGCACAAAGGGCGACCACATTTTCGTTGGTTTTTCCCAATTCGGTCAATCCCGCACCAAAACCGGAGCGGGTATCTTTGTTTCCTGTGTTGGTGTATTTTTTCATACTTATTTTTTCGTTTATTCTCGAGTATTTTTACTGATCACTGATCCCGAGCACTCGGGACAGAACACTGCCAACTATTTAATAGTCACCCAGCGTTTCCGGGTTCTGAGCCAATGCATTTTTCAATTGCTCATCGTTCGGCGCGACGCCATGCCATTTGTGGGTATGCATCATAAAATCCACGCCGTTACCCATCACGGTGTGCAATAAAATGCAAACGGGTTTCCCTTTTCCCGTACGCTTCTTGGCTTCTTCCAATCCGTTGATAACCGCGGTTAAATTATTTCCGTTTTCAACTTCTAAAACATCCCACCCGAAAGCTTCAAATTTATTTTTGATACTTCCCATTGGAAGTACGCTGTCCGTACTTCCATCGATTTGTTGTTTGTTCAAATCGATGGTCGAAATCAGATTATCAACCTTTTTTGCGGAAGCGTACATAATGGCTTCCCAATTTTGACCTTCTTGTAATTCGCCATCACCGTGAAGTGAAAAGACCAAATGTGGATCCTTGTTCAATTTTTTGGTTTGGGCCGCACCGATCGCTACCGACATTCCTTGACCCAACGAACCGGAAGCCACGCGAATACCCGGTAAACCTTCGTGGGTGGTAGGATGTCCTTGAAGTCGGGAATCCAACATCCGGAAAGTGTTCAGTTCTTCAATGGGAAAATAACCACTTCGTGCCAAAACACTGTAAAAAACAGGTGAAATATGCCCATTGGAAAGAAAGAACAAATCTTCGCCAATTCCGTCCATATCGAAACCTTCTTTTCGATCCATAACCTTTTGGAACAAGGCGGTGAAAAATTCGGCGCAACCCAAAGAACCTCCTGGATGACCTGAATTTACATTATGAACTTGACGTAAAATATCCCTTCGCACTTGCGTGACAAAGGATTCCAATTCTTTGATAGTTTCTTTGATAGTTGGCATTTTCTGATGGATTGAATTCGATTTTGCTGCAAAAATACTTTTTTAAAAGGGTAGCACAAAATCGAAAGTATAAAACCTTGAAATTGGAAAATGTGATTTTGAAACAGCTTCCAGGTTCATCGTTTGGTTTTATTTTAGATAGTTATCTTTGCACCCACTGAATTCTGTTTATGAAATTTGAGCTGTTAGCCACGGATGCCCAAGGAAAAGCGCGCGCCGGAACAATCACCACCGATCATGGAAGCATCGAAACCCCGATTTTTATGCCTGTCGGAACCGTCGGAACTGTAAAAGGCGTGCATCAACGCGAATTAAAAAATGACATTAACCTGGATATTATCTTAGGAAATACCTATCATTTATATTTGCGTCCGGAAACTGAAATTCTGAAGAAAGCCGGCGGATTGCATAAATTCATGAATTGGGACCGCAATATTTTGACAGATAGTGGGGGATATCAGGTTTATTCCCTTTCGGCAAATCGAAAAATCAAAGAAGAAGGTGTGAAATTCAAGTCCCACATTGATGGTTCCTATCATATTTTCACTCCCGAAAATGTAATGGAAATTCAACGGGATATTGGGGCGGATATCATCATGGCTTTTGACGAATGCACGCCATATCCTTGTGATTATAGATATGCCGAGAGATCAATGAAAATGACCCATCGCTGGTTGGACCGCAGTATTTCACATCTGGAAAAAACGCCATTAAAATATGAGCATTCACAGGCATTTTTCCCAATTGTTCAAGGAAGTACCTATAAAGATTTACGAAAAATATCAGCGGAATATGTCGCTTCGGTGGGAGCCGAGGGAAATGCCATCGGCGGGTTGTCGGTGGGCGAGCCGGCTGAAGAAATGTACGAAATGACCGAAGTGGTGACCGATATTCTTCCGAAGGAAAAACCGCGTTATTTAATGGGTGTTGGCACGCCAATTAATATTTTAGAGAATATTGCTTTGGGGATTGATATGTTCGATTGTGTGATGCCGACCCGAAATGCGCGAAACGGAATGTTGTTTACCGCCCACGGAACCATGAATATGAGAAATCGCAAATGGCGCGATGATTTTTCGCCCATTGATGAAATGGCGATCACTTGGGTCGATACGGAATATTCCAAAGCCTATCTAAAACATTTGTTCACCGTGAATGAAATGTTGGGGAAACAAATCGCAACCATCCATAACCTGGGATTTTACATGTGGTTGGTTCGTGAAGCAAGAAAACATATCTTAGCGGGTGATTTTTCGGTTTGGAAAAATAAAATGGTGAAGCAAATGGGCAATAGATTGTAATTTGAAAATACTTGACTGGTATATATTGAAACGATATTTGGGCACATTTTTTATGTTGCTTCTGCTATTTATTCCCATTGGAATCGTGGTCCATCTCGCGGAAAAAATCGGTAAAATCCTAGAGCATCAAGTGCCGTTAACGGAAGTGATGGAATATTTTTTCTATTTCACCATTTACTTCGGAAACCTGCTGTTTCCCTTATTTTTGTTTTTGTCCATAATTTGGTTCACCTCCAAATTGGCCGATAATACGGAAATCATTGCTTTTTTGAGTTCAGGGGTTTCATTTTATAGATTTTTGAGACCTTATCTTATTGGCGCCACAATTGTTTGTGCTGGGGCTTTGGTTGTCGGAATGTATATCGCACCTTGGGCGAGCAAAGGCTTTAACGAGTTTCAATACGCCTATTTGAAAAGCCAGGTGGAAGCGCAACAAACCAAAGATATTTATCGGCAGAACGGAAATGAATATATTTATGCCACTCATTTTCAACCAAAAACCAAGACGGCTCGAAATTTTGCACTGGAACATTTTGAAGGAAATGTGATGAAGTTTAAGATCACTGCCAATCGGTTGAAATATAATGAAGAAGATTCTACATTTACGTTGTACGATTTTGAAAAACGAATAGTTAGCGCGCGCTCCGATAGTCTGATCAGTATGTCACAGTTGGACACGATTCTCCCTTTCGAATTTGATGCGCTGACCCCTGTTACTTATATTGCTGAAACCCTTAGCTATACTGAACTCAATGATTTTATTGCCCAAGAAACACGCCGTGGTTCACCAAATATAAATATTTATAATGTGGTGGCTTACAAACGTTGGAGCACCCCGGTTTCTGCCTTCATTCTGACTATAATTGCCGTTGCGGTTTCTTCGATGAAACGCAGGGGCGGAATGGGCGTTAATTTGGCGATTGGTATTTCCATTGCGTTTATGTTCGTTTTCTTCGATAAAATTTTTGGAACTATTGCCGAACAATCTACTTTTTCTGCATTTTTCGCGGTTTGGATCCCTAATATTGTCTTTGGAATAGTTTCTATTTTTCTTCTGCGAAAAGCTAAACGTTGATATTTATTTCGTCTATATTTTGTCCAAAATTTATTATTCCCAAGTGATTTTGGGCTGAAATTTTGAAAAATCTCCCTCAACTTTCCTTTTCAAATAACCATTCAAATTAATAAATAGGTATAATCGCTTAAGCCGCACAAATTCCGAGAATTTTTTTAAATTTATCGGATGGATAAAAGAGATCGATTTCTTGGTGTGCATTCGATAAAGTTTACGCTCCGGTTTCATGAAGATGGGGAATGTTTCAAATACC